>JAYVVO010000362.1:0-4075 GCA_043786955.1 Saprospiraceae bacterium | reverse complement strand
CGACCTAAAACTATAATTTCCGACAGTTTTGTGAGGCTCAATGCCGAACAAAACTGAATAATAAAAGTGATCATTATATAATGCAGCCTACTTAGTTCTCTTGTAGTATTAGTTAAAAATATTTTACTCGGAATGTTTTGGCATTAATTTATATAATTAGATTGCGTTTTAGCGCATGAAAAGGTTTTTATTTTATAAAATTTATCAGTTTTAATTTTTCCTTAACTTTTGTTTTAGACCTATTTTTCCAAAACAATTAGTAATGAACAAGATACCAATTTAACTAAATTTTTGTAATTTTGCGCTCAAGAAAAAAAGAAGAAATATTGTTATGTCTGAAAATAAACTAAGTAAAAAAATAGCCGTTCTTGCGGGAGATGGAATTGGTCCAGAAGTTATTGCTCAAGCTATAAAAGTTTTAAACGCGATTGAAAAGGTGTCGGGTCATTCATTCCTTTTTAAGGAAGCATTAGTTGGTGCCATTGCAATTGACGCAACGGGAAATCCGTTACCCGATGAAACGATTGAAATTTGTAAAAACTCAGATGCGATTTTATTCGGCGCAATTGGTCATCCTAAATACGACAACGATCCTAATGCACCCGTTAGACCAGAACAAGGTTTATTAAAATTGCGCAAAACGATGGGATTATTTTCCAACATTCGCCCAGTTAAAGCCTACGATAGTTTGCTTTCTATTTCGCCCCTCAAACGCGCGTTTGTTAAAGGAACTGATTTTATAATTTATCGCGAACTCACGGGTGGAATTTATTTTGGCGAAAAAAAACGCAGTGCAGATGGTTTAACGGCTTCCGATTTGTGTACTTATTCAGTTTTTGAAATTGAGCGCATTACACACGCTGCATTTAAAGCTGCACAATTACGTAGAAAAAAATTAACTTTAGTGGATAAAGCCAACGTCTTAGAAAGCTCGCGTTTGTGGCGTGAAGTCGTAAAACGCATTGCACCCGAATATCCTGATATTGAACTTGATTTTTTATTCGTTGATAACGCCGCAATGCAAATTATTCAAAATCCACGTCAGTTCGATGTCGTGCTGACAGAAAATATGTTTGGCGATATACTTTCTGATGAAGGATCAGTCATCACAGGTTCAATGGGACTATTACCGTCGGCTTCTGTGGGTGAACATACTGCGATGTTTGAACCGATTCACGGATCATATCCTCAAGCAACAGGATTAAACATTGCGAACCCCAAAGCAACAATTTTAACAGCGGCTATGATGCTCGATTATTTTGGAATGTACACAGAGGCGAATTTGGTACGCGAAGCAGTTGACTACCTCATTAAAAAGAAATTTGTCACAAAAGATTTAAATGCTAAAAAATTCTACGGCACCTCCGAAATTGGCGATATGGCGGCGGCATATATTTTAAAACAACTTTGAGCCATGAGCTTTGAGCTACTAAAATGTATAGCTCGCAGCTTATGCTCATGGCTCATAGCTAAGTAATGAAGAAAGCACAATTAATGAATCGCGTGAATAGAGAAGTGCTGTTGAGCGAACTTCGCTCAACGCCGCAAGCGCGCACTACCCTATCGTTTTATAAATATCATCGCATCGAAAATCTGAAATCTTTGCGCAATGAATTGTATTTAAAACTCGACGCACTGCAAACCAAAGGCAGAATTTTTATAGCGCACGAAGGCATCAATGCACAAATTTCTGTTCCTAATAATTTATTTGAGGCTTTGAAAGAAACGCTTTACAGTTACAATTACCTCAACAATGTGCGATTGAATGTTGCTGTAACCGACGATGGCAAATCATTTTTTAAACTCACCATAAAAGTAAAAGATAAAATCGTTGCCGATGGTTTGAACGATTCAAGTTTCGATGCATCCGATACAGGAACACATTTAGATGCCGCAGCATTTAACGCACTTACCGACGATCCGAACACGATTTTAGTGGATATGCGCAATCATTACGAATCGGCAGTAGGATATTTTGAAGGTGCAATTCGTCCAGATGCTGAAACTTTTAAAGAGGAAGTTAAACTCGTTGAAGAAATTATTCGCGGACAGGAAGATAAAAATATCGTGATGTACTGCACAGGCGGTATACGCTGCGAAAAAGCAAGCGCGTGGTTTAAGCACAAAGGATTTAAAAATATGTTTCAACTCGCGGGCGGCATAATTAATTATGCGCAACAAGTGCGCGCCACGAACGAACGAAATAAATTTAAAGGCGTAAATTTTGTTTTCGATGAACGTCTCGGCGAAAGAATCAGCAAAGATGTTGTAGCGCAGTGTCATCAATGTCAAAAACTTGCCGATACGCATCGCAATTGTACGAACGAAGCTTGTCATCTGTTATTCATTCAGTGCGACGCTTGTTTTGAAAAAATGCAAGGCTGCTGCTCCGAAAAATGTTTAGGCTTTATTCAGTTACCCACCGAGGAACAAAAACTGCTGCGTAAAACCACAAAATTTTATGGAACAAAAAATAAGAAAGGACGTGTAAACGGAAAGTAATTTATACACGCATTTAACCTCTATTGAAGTTCAGAAAAAAAAGTTTAAAATTCTTTTTAATTTAGGTTTATGATTTACAATATTCATCAAAAATCTATTTGTGCGATTTTAAATAGATGCCTACCTTTGCACAAATAATTAAATTTTCTCACATCTTAAAATCTAATTATGACTGCTAATATAGAAAAGCAGAAAATTGATTTAATTGCTTTTATTGCTGCCTTACAACAAGACGAAGCAATTAAAGCATTTTAAAAAATTGTAAAAAAACTTAAACCAAAAAATTACAAAAAAGAAAATTCAGAATCTTCTATAGTTTCAGAAGCAGATATTGAATACTTCAAACGTCCAGTGCGTAAAACTATAACTGCCGATGGACTTGCAAGAGAACAAAACTGGCAGCACATTGATGAAGCAAAGATGGATGAGCTTGTAAAATTAATGGATATTCAAGAACCTATTGAACTCTTATTGTCTCAACTTACAAAATAAATGGGTTACCTTCAAGCTCCTTTAACACATCGTATCGCTACAAAATGCCTCTACAAAATCGCATCACTTCGCTTAGCGAAATTATATTTTCAGCACAGCGCGGCACATTTACAGGCAACCGCGGAGTGATACACAACTCGGACAAAAAAATTGTTCGCCAACACGCGCTTAAAGCATGGATTACTTGCCGATTAGAATATAAAAATGCGCATCGCGAGGTGATGACACTAAACAGTTGGACAGAATTATTTTTTTGGGATGAAGCAACTGCTTTTGCAGCAGGTCATAGACCTTGCGCATATTGTCGGAACGCAGATTTTAAAAAATTTAAATCGCTTTGGTTGAAAGCAAACAAGGATATTTTTAAAATCGAAGACGAGAGTATGAAGTTTATTGATACACTACTACATACCGAGCGACTAACTATCCAACGCGAAAAAAATTTTCAAATGGCTCCACTCAATACTTTACCCAAAGGCGTTTTTATAAAACGCGAAGCGCTTGAAAGCGCAGCGTATTTGTGGTGGCAAAATCAATTATTTCTTTGGACGGAAAAAGGATATACGCTTATTGAAAATTTTTCAGAAACTGAAAAAGTATTTGTTCTTACGCCACCAAGTATTGTAAATACATTTAAGCAAGGCTACGTGCCGATCGTAAATTTTAATTTTTAGCATTTAGCAGTAGGCAACTAAATAAATAAATTTTTCAAAAGAACTAAAATTAGTGAACCGCCAACAAATTCAGTTCCCCAAAATTCTAAAATTTATTTTTAGCAAAATACACTTGCCTAAATTTTCTAAATATTTATTCAAAAGCGTTATCCTACCGTATTTTTTTCTGACAGAATATTTTTTTAACTTTTTTATTGAGTGAATTCATTATCCTTAAAACTATAAGTATTTTCTCTCTTTTTTTAATCACTTCTATTGATTAATTTTACCTCAAATTAATTTACTACTCAATAATTTATGAAAAAACTGAGCTTAATCTCTATTTATTGTTTTTCAATAGCCACCATTTTGCCTGCGCAAAAAAATATTACGGTTTCAGATATTTGGCAGAAATTTATTTTTCGCCA
>JAYVVO010000361.1:0-4086 GCA_043786955.1 Saprospiraceae bacterium | reverse complement strand
ATTAAAAAAGAGAGGTTGAATTTTCAACCTCTCTTTTTTTTTAGAAAACCATAAAAATATTCCTAAATTTGCATGGGAATTTCTAAAAATATTTTTATGGTATTCGTTGATGTAAAAAATGATATAGCCTTCCGTAAAATTTTCAGTGATGAGAATAAAACTGAAATCTTAATTTCATTCCTTAATGCTGTTTTGAATTTATCGGGCAAAAATAGAATTCAGGCTATTACAATCAATAATCCATTCCAATTGCCTATACTTCCAAACTATAAAGCGTCTATTCTCGATGTACGCGCAAAGGATTTTAAGGGCAATACTTTTATTATTGAAATGCAAGTAGCAGATCTTTTAGGTATGGATAAAAGATTGTTGTATTATACGAGCAAAGAGTATAGTCAACAAATTGTGAGTTGCGATAAATATACGGAATTGAATCCAGTGATTTTTATAGGCATTTTCGATTTCAATTTCACATCAGGTAGTCATTACTTTTCACACCATGCCATTTGTAACGTTGAAACGAATGAGCAAGTGGTGCGCGATATGAATTTCTATTTCATAGAGCTACCCAAGTTTTTTAAAACACAAGATCAATTGATGACAATAATTGATAAATGGATTTATTTTATTAAAGAAGCTGAAAACTTAAATGTTATTCCACAAAATTTAAACGACGCGGGTTTACAAGAAGCCTATCAGTATGCTAATAGAAATACTTGGTCGAAAGAAGAATTAGATGCTTATATCTACGCAGGTATTAGAGAACAAGACCTAAGAGGCAGATCAGAATTGGCGGAATTAAAAAGAGAAAAATTAGTCAGAACCCAAATGGCAAAAAAGATGAAAAATAATGATGAACCCATTTCTAAAATCACCGACTACACAGGTTTAAGCGAAGAAGAAATTGATGAGCTTTAAAAATGTTAGTGGTCAATACATTTGTAATGATGAAATATCTTTTTAGCTTATCATAATTATTGATTCTCTAAAGTCAATACATATTGCACTCAAACTTTTGAAAACCTATCCTCCAAAACCCTCATCCACTTTATTAGGTTTGCGCGGTGCTTGCGGCGCGCCAGGTTTAAGTAAATTTTTATTCGGCGCAGGCAACGGTGCATTTGGATTTGCTGGATTAATTGATGGTGCCTTTTGCGTTTTCGCGCTTTGTTCTTCATCGCCAAATTTGTTAGCATCGAAACCTGTACCCAAACTATTCGCAGGTGTGGTGTAATTGCCGCAATTCAAATCAATACCGAGTTTACCTTCTAAGGGTTTGAATTTTAAATTCACATCGTAAACACCCGTCTTACTATTTTCTAATTTTGCCATAAACTTAGCAAAAAATGGTCGCGCCATCACTGAGCCTTGACCTTGATCAATACTCAGAAAACGAATCCAAGAATCTTCGCCACCTACCCAAGTGCCAACTACCAATTGCGGCGTTACTCCCATGAACCAACCGTCTTTAAAATCGTTCGTCGTTCCTGTCTTTCCACCAATATCGCTTTTAAGTGTGCTAATTCCGGGTGCACCTTTGACGTTGTATTTCAACATTTGCTGCATCGTGTAAGCAGCATTTTCTGGCAATGCTTGATGCGATTCAGGTAGCGACAAATAAATTTCTTTACCAAACTTATCTGTAATGCGACGCAAATAAAAAGGTTTCCGACACATGCCATTGTTTGCAAACGTTGTGTAAGCACCAGCCATTTCAAAAACGGTTAAATCGGCGGCGCCAAGACAAATAGCCGGATTTTTTGGCACGCGCAATTGTCCGTTCGGATATTTTTTATCTACGTCAATATACATCTCACGCACAATTTCGCGAATAGGTTGAACGGATTGCATATCTTTAACCAATCGCACCGATGCCGTATTTTTTGATTCTTTCAAGGCATCCCACAGCGTCATCGTGTTGCCACTGTAACCACCCGAATTTTTGGGCGTCCAACTCTGCGCTAAACCAAAACTTCCTTCGCCGACAGAAATTGTTTGCGGCACATCCAAAACTTCCATACAAGGCGATACGCCAAATAGCGCAATCGCAGTGGAATACACAAAAGGTTTAAACGTTGATCCAACTTGACGATCGGAACGGACGTGATCGTACTGAAAATATTTGTGACTGATGCCGCCGACCCAAAATTTTACAAATCCGTTTATCGGATTCACGCCGAGTGAACCAATTTGTAAAAGCATTTTATGATAACGCACCGAATCGAGCGGCGTTAAAACGGTATCGCGTTCGCCAGTAGCACTGTAAGAAAAAACTTTCATTTTCGTCGGTGTGTTAAAACTTCTGCGCACCTCCGCCTGAAAAGTATTCCATTGCGTTTTCAATGTTTTCCAATCAGCACTTGCCATAATTTGGCGCAAAACATCCGCTTGATGACCACGAATGCTATTTGTGCCAAGCATCGTTTCAATTATGCCTGGTTTTTTTTCTTCCATCATCATTATCTGAATATCGGAATCCGACATATTGAAGTTGGAATATTCTTTTTCTATTTGCGATTCTGTCTCATCCAAAATTTTTCCACGAATAATTTGGTATCTATCCGATTGACGAATATCGCCGTCGAGCGTAGCCAATCGCTGTCTGATTTGCGCTTCGTTGTCGTCCGTTGCGCCATAACGCCAAGGATCTTTCCCTGCCCAAACCCTAAAAAATTTAGCTTGCAACGCGCTCATGTGTTCGTGCATCGCGTCTTCGGCGGTGCGTTGCATTTCGACATCTATGGTCGTATAAATTTTTAAACCATCGCGGTAAATATCGTATGGCGTACCATCGGCTTTAACGACATTATTTTTTTTGAGTAAACTTTTAATTTCATCGGCAATCGTCGCTCTGAAATACGTTGCTAAACCATCGGAGTGTGTGCGCGTTTTAAAACCAGATATATCGAGTGGTTTTGCCATGAGCTCTTTGGTTTGAGAAACTTTCAAAAATCCGTTTTGATTCATACGCTCCAAAACCAAATTGCGACGTTGACGCGTTTTTTCGTTGCGCCGAATAGGATTGTAATACGAAGAATTATTACACATACCGACTAAGGTTGCAGATTCTTCCACAGTCAGTTGTTCGGGTGCTTTTGCAAAATATATCTCGGATGCCGCGCGAATACCATACGCATTATAATTGAAATCGTATTTGTTTAAATACATGGCAATAATTTCTTCTTTCGTATAAGCGCGTTCGAGTTTCACCGCCGTAATCATTTCGCTGAGTTTACGATAATAATAACCTAAGCCTTTTTCTAAAAAATTCATATTTTTAAAATCACGGTCGCTATAGAGCAATTTAGCTAACTGCATTGAAAGTGTTGAGCCACCACCCTGCCCCGATTGAAAAGCAGATTTTGTAATCACGCGACCGAGCGCGCGCGCATCAATGCCTGAGTGTTTATAAAAACGCACATCTTCGGTTGAAACGAGTGCTTGAACGAGTGCTTTAGGTAAATTATCAAAACTTACAGGCGAGCGATTTTCGATGTACAATCGCCCGAGAACGGATGTATCATCACCAGCAATGATTTCAGAAGCGAGATTAAAAGTTGGGTCTTCTAATTTTTTAAACGACGGCGTGGTGAAAGAAATAATAATGATTGAAAAAAGAACTATACCCGCGAAAACGTAAAATCCACGCCACATCCATTTTACAATGAGTTCGTTAATGCCTTCGCGTTCGATGTAAGGATCGTTTGACGGATTGTTATTATTCCTTTTTTTATAAACTGCCATCGTTTAAATATAATTTTAGTGTTTCTGATAAAGTTAAAAATGAAAAATAAAAAGTTTATTACTCCAGCCTAAAGTCTATGGTAAAAGCAAAACTGAATTGGCATTAGCCATGATTAAAGCCAGTGCTAAAGCCTAATTACCGTTAGTATCTACCCCTTCATAAATGCTGGGGTAATAAATTTCTGATTCCAAATTACTCGATTTATTCTCTTAAAACAAACGCTAAGTTACAAAAAATAAATACTTAGAGCCGTAAACTTGCGCAATAAAAATACGTTTGAAATATTTTTTATCTCAATTAAAGCCAAAAACAACTGTTTTTAACGATACAATAACGTAAGA
>JAYVVO010000360.1:0-4105 GCA_043786955.1 Saprospiraceae bacterium | reverse complement strand
TTAATGAATTTAAATATGAATATAGTAGGCGGAATAGTGAAACGCGCTTTTACTTTAGCGCATCGGGTTCAAGGATTAGGGTTAACACCCTACGAGTTGCAGCGTAAAACACTGCGAAAATTAATTAAAAAAGCGCAATTTACAACGTTCGGAACGACGTTTAATTTCACAGAAATATTAGAATCGGAAGATAGTGTTCGAAAATTTCAAGAAAACGTTCCCATTTACGATTACGACAAAATGCACGACGAATGGTGGATTCGGGCCTTAAGGAGTGAGCCCAATGTATCTTGGTCAGAAAAAATAAAATATTTTGCTTTGAGTTCTGGCACATCGGGTGCACCGAGTAAATATCTACCAATGACGGAAGATATGATTCGCGCTATTCGTCGAGCAGGTTTTAAAGCATTTTTTGCAACCACGCGTTTTGGTTTAAGTGGCGATTTCTTCACTAAACAAGGATTATTTATTTCTGGTACAACATCGCTCAAAGATTTGGGCGGCTATTACGTCGGTGATATGAGCGGCATTAATTTAAAAGAGCGACCTTTTTGGCTGATGGGTTTTTCTAAACCAGGCAATAAAATTCAGAGCGTACCGGATTGGAATGGACGATTAAATTTTATTTCGCGCAAAGCGCGTTCATGGGATATTGCTTATATTTCCGGTATTCCATCGTGGGTGCAGTTGATGATTGAAAAAGTTGTTGAATATAATAAAGTAGATAATATTCACGAAATTTGGCCTAACCTGCGCGTCTTCGTTCATGGTGGTATCGCTTTTGAACCGCACAAAAAAGCGTTCGAAGCATTGATGAAAAAACCCATGATTTATATTGACACCTATTTGGCGAGCGAAGGTTTTATCGCGTTTCAGAACAGACCCAATGCAAAAGGCATGGCATTGATTCAGAACAATGGAATTTTTCATGAATTTATACCTTTCAACGAACAGAACTTTACACCCGACGGACAAATTATTGGTAAACCACGCGCATACCACATTGGTGAAATAGAAGAAGGCGTGGAGTACGCTAACTTAATCAGCACTTGTGCAGGTGCTTGGCGATATGTGATTGGCGACACAGTACGGTTTACGGACGCAAAAAATAAAGAAATTATTATTACTGGCAGAACGAAGCATTTTATAAGTGTTGTGGGCGAGCATCTTTCTGTTGATAATATGAACGTCGCGATTGCTTTCGTTGCCAATAAATTAAAAACAGACGTTAAAGAATTTGTCGTGTCACCCATAAAAACTCAAAAAGGATTTATCCACCGTTGGTATATTGGCGCCGAACCTCAAGTTGATGCCGATATTTTTAAAATTCAGTTAGATGAAAAATTGTGTGCCATCAATGATGATTACGCCACTGAGCGCGGCAATATTCTCGGCGAGCCAGAAGTTATAATTATTCCTTCAACTATTTTTTACGACTACCTTAAGGCACAAGGCAAAGTTGGTGGACAGGCAAAATTTCCTCCCGTTCTAAAAAACGAAAAATTTACGGATTGGGAAGCATTTGTAAATTCAACAACCGAACATCTAATTACAAATTACGAATTAGGAATTACTTCAAAATAAATCAAAAGAGTAAATTGCACCTGATTTTTTTTTAATCCCTAATTTATATTTTTTTACAAGCACTCCGTAATTCGTAATTGAATGGACTTTTCTACAAAGGCATTTTTGTTGGGTTTACCCGTAGGATTTCTCTTCAGTTTCGCGATGGGTCCCATTTTTTTTATGTTGCTTCAAAGCAGTTTAGAAAATGGTTTGCGGTATGCTGTTTTTATGATCTTTGGCGTTGTAGTCGCCGATGCTGTCTTACTAAGCATCGCTTATGGTGGCGTGGGTAAATTATTTTCAATATTTCATATTGACTTTGAATTTTGGGTGCAAATACTCGGCGGTTCACTCCTTTTAATGTTAGGCGTAGTAAATATTTTGAAAAAAAAAGTTACTGTTTATGATACGACGTTCGAAAAATCGCGCTTAATCGCTAAAAATATTACTAAAGGGTTTTTTATAAATATCTTGAATCCGATAAATTTTTTTGAATGGGCGGGTACAGTAGCTTTGCTTAAATCTAAATACCATTACACGTATTTCGAGAATATGAGTTTTTTCGGTGCAGCTTTACTCGGTGTGTTCCTCACTGAATTTTTCATTATTTTTTTTGCATCGCGATTGCGTCATCTTATAAAACCGACGTTCATAAAAAAAGTAAACTTTGGTACAGGTATTCTGTTTATTGGTTTCAGTGCTTGGCTTTTTTGGGAAGCATTTACCTAACAAAAATAGAAAATGAAGAAAAAAATTGAAATACAAGATAACGACCCAACAGCAGTCGAGCGCAAAAGCGATCACATCGAATTAGCGTTTCAATCACGCATACCGATTATTGATGAGCGATTTATGTACGAGCCCATGTTGGGAACACATCCTAAAGGGTTTTCGAGTATTCCAGAAACTAAAATTCTCGGTTCAACTTTAAAAATTCCATTATGGGTGAGCAGCATGACGGGTGGAACACAAAAAGCAAGAAACATAAATGCTAATTTAGCCCGCGCTTGCCAAGAGTTTGGAATGGGAATGGGATTAGGTTCTTGTCGACAATTACTTGCAAGTGACGAACGATGGGATGATTTCAATTTACGTCCGCTCATGGGAAACCAACCTTTGTACATTAATTTAGGCTTGGCACAAGTTGAAAAACTGATTAAAGAACATAATACAGATCTCATACTTCAATTAATTAAAAAATTAAAAGCGGATGGACTAATCATTCACGTCAACCCGTTGCAAGAATGGCTACAACCCGAAGGAGATAGATTCGAGTTTTCGCCAATTGAAACGATGCAAAACATACTTCATCTCAACGAATATCCCGTTGTTGTTAAAGAAGTAGGGCAAGGTTTTGGCTATGAAAGTATGTGCGCTTTGATGCAATTGCCTTTAGCTGCAATCGAATTTGCGGCGGCAGGTGGTACAAATTTTGCACAACTCGAATTACTGCGGAGCGATGCAGCGCGTAAAGAATTATATGGGAGCTTTGCGCAAGTCGGTCATTCTGCGGAAGAAATGGTTGGATTTGTTAATCGCGCAATTTTAGAATTGGGCGAAAATATAAAATGCGACAACTTTATAATTTCGGGCGGCATTTCAAATTTTTTGGATGGTTTTTACTGTCTTAAAAAAATAAATGCCAACGCTGTTTATGGTCAAGCATCGGCATTTTTAAAATTTGCGCAAGGCGATTATGCGACACTTCAAAAATATATTACTGCGCAAATCGAAGGTTTGGCGATGGCATATAGTTTTTTGAGTGTGAAAGATTAATTTATTTTAAAACTTCAAATTGTTGATGTGTTAATCTCTAAAACGTAGTGGTCTATCTTTTCTAACATCTCTTTCATACGCTACGCCATCTCCGTAGCTATTGGTTTTAATTTGAGAAGCGAGATAATTTAATTCTGCAAAAACATCTTCGCGAACAGAATTATCTACTTTCTTGCGTTTGGACGGTTTTTTTTTATGATGTACCGAAATTACATCCTGCTTAGAATTGTTTCTTAAACCGCTAAATCATATTCGTTGTTATACTCTACTTCTATTGTCATAATAGATTCTTTTTGTAATGTAAAGTTAAACAGTTGTTTCTAAATTTACAAGTTTGGGTTAATTCAATTTACATTTGCGTTAGTTAAATTTATTTTAAAATGCCAACGCCAACACGCCTTTTCGATTTTATTTATTATCAGCAAGAACATTTTCCGCAAGAGCGATCACTGATTTATCGGCATCAAGGTGTCGAATTAGCGATGTATTCCACTCAAAATATTATTGACGCAGCGAGCAAGTTGGCGTATGCTTTGCTCTTAAAAGGTTTAACAAAAGGCGATATGGTCGCATCCGTTGCTGTTCATAATCGCCCAGAATGGATTATTTTAGATTTAGCGTTGCAGCACATTGGCGTTGTTCACGTTCCCGTTTATCCAACTATAAGCACAGCCGATTATGTTTATATCTTCAATGAAACAGAAATAAAAATGTGTTTTATCGGCGATGATAGCGCAAATACTTTAATCGAAAAAGTCTGCGC
>JAYVVO010000359.1:0-4107 GCA_043786955.1 Saprospiraceae bacterium | reverse complement strand
AGATACGCTGCCGATAAACCACAAAAATTATTTACAGCAACTCGTAACACCCGCATCATTATTCGTGGGTGCTGGCATTGCTGCTCTAAATTTTAATCCTTCAATTGATCAATCTATTTACAATAAAAGAAATTCGGATTTCGCAAATTTCAACACCAATGCAGACGATTATTTGCAATTCGCGCCGATTGTTTTAGCGTATGGATTTGATTTTATAGGCATGATGCCCAAAACAGATTTCATCAATCGGTCGGTAATTTTGTTTAAAAGTGAGGTGATTGTAACTGTGACCGTTTTTTCGCTCAAAGGGATTATTCATAAAACGCGACCTGACGCCAGTGATAAAACTTCTTTTCCGTCGGGTCATACAGCAGAGGCTTTTACAGCAGCTACTTTTTTGAGCGAAGAGTTTGGTGAACGCTATAGATGGGTGCCATATTTATCTTATTCGATAGCCTCATCGGTCGGTGTTTTGCGCATACTGAATGACAAACATTATCTCAGTGATGTTTTAGTGGGTGCTGGTATTGGTTATCTTTCAACCAAAGTCGCTTATTGGACGCACCAATATAAATGGGGGAAAAAGAAACGCGGATTTTGAATATTATTATTAATACTGAAAACTGTATTAATTCTTCATTTATAAAACTACATTTACACTCGGCTCAAACTGATTTTTAAAAGTGAATGCGTGTAGGGTTGAACCATGCAACTGCAAATAATCTAGTCGCGCGATTGCTTCTTCTAAAGTTGGTAACGTATCGATCGGAATCCACCATAAAACAAGATATGCGCTGCCAAAGTTTTCAAACCATTCGCGTTTACGCCGTAAAAAATCTACGTGACCAGATTTATACGCAAAGTTTTCAAGACTTTCAATATTGCGCCAAACAGACATATTTACGGCAATGCGTTCATCTTCATAAGGATTAAAAGCCGTTGCGTTATTATTCTCATCTTTCAATCGCCAAATAAAACCGTCGTAACTTTCGGCGAGTGCGTTAATTTTATCCAAATTATCAGCGAACTCTTTCATTATCGGGTCGTGAATATCTACGCCGCGAAAACGACCGACGTTTAATTCTGCTAATTGATGTGTCATAAATTATAAAGCGAATTTTTTTAGATGCGAATTTAACGTAGGGTTTTCAAAAAGTAAAAATTCGAGAGAAATCTTGTATTGAATCAATTTAATTATTTGTGTGTAAAAAACTAATTGCAATTATATTTTCAAAAGTGTAAACTTGAAGGCAGAAAATCTTCTGCCCTTACCACTAACGAAAATGCAAGAGCAACCGTAAGTGCAGAAGATTTTCTGCCCTCCAATAAACTGACTAAAAAATTTTCTAGTAATTAATTTTTTACTTATGCTTATTTATCTTTAAGTTTGGAATTAAAGTTAACTTTGTACTACATCTTGCATAGTTCGATTCACTAATTTTTCAATTTTACCAAAATGATAAAAAAAATATTTTTCTTCGCGTTTCTTTTCAATTCTTTTTTAACAGTCGCCTGGACACAAAATTTTTTCAGTACGTCTGGAAAAACTATTACGGGTGCTGACGGAAAACCATTTTTAATACGCGGAACGAATTTGGGAAATTGGCTTGTACCTGAAGGCTATATGTTTAAGTTCAAAGATGCAAGTTCGCCGCGACTCATCAATCAAACCTTTACGGAACTTGTTGGTGAAGTAGAAGCAAAAGCGTTTTGGAAAAAATTTTTAGACGCGTATGTCACTGCTGAAGATATTCATTACCTCAAAGCGATTGGTATGAATTCAATTCGAATCCCGTTTAATTATCGGATGTTCACGAACGAAAATTATTTAAGCGATAACGACGCAAGTCGCGGTTTTAAATATCTCGATCGCCTACTCGGTTGGTGCAAAAAAGAAAATCTGTACGTACTGCTCGATATGCACTGCGCACCAGGCGGACAAACTGGTGATAATATTGACGATAGTTTTGGTTATCCCTATTTGTTTGAAAGCACTGAAAACAGAAAACAATGTGCCGATATTTGGCGCAGCATTGCGGAGCATTATAAAAATGAAAAAATTATTATTGGCTACGACTTACTGAACGAACCGATTCCGCATTTTTTTGATAAAGCACTTTTAAATCCTTTGCTCGAACCTGTTTACAAACAAATCACGCAAGCGATTCGCGCGGTGGATAAAAACCATATTTTATTTTTGGGTGGCGCACAATGGGATTCTAATTTTAAACCTTTCGGCGCACCGTTCGATTCTAAATTGGTTTATACGTTTCATAAATATTGGACACCGCCAACGCGTGAAGTCGTGCAAGATTATATTGATTTTAGCAACAAACACAACGTACCGATTTATTGTGGGGAGACGGGTGAAAATGATGACGCGTGGGTAGAAACATTTAGAAAAATGTTAGACTCTGCGCAAATTGGATGGCATTTTTGGCCCTACAAAAAATTAGATAACACGCGTGGCATCGTTACTTTCAATAAAACAGCAACTTACGATACGCTCATCGCTTACGCTGATTCAACGCGTTTTACCATTGGCGATGCGCGTAAATTTCGACCAAAAAATATTACTAATATTAAAAAAGCAATGTCAGGTTATTTAGAGAACTGTCAATTTAAAAATTGTATCGAAAATAAAGGCTACATCAAAGCTTTAGGATTTGTTCCAAAAGGCAAATAGCAGAGGGCGCGTTTTAAAAACAGAATTACTTACTCCTTCTTGGTGTGTTTAGATTTAAGTGGTGATGAACTAAATGCCTTAAGGCATAATTATGAAAACGTTAATCATTTTAAATTCATACAAATGCGCCACCACAACGCGCAATTTGAAATACCTATTGACTAATCGTGTTTATAAACATCTACAGAAGTGCCGCGTTGTACGAAAAGTTTATCTTTTTCGAGTCGTTTAAATTGTTTGAATGATTCTTGCGTCGGTAAGTTTATCGGTTTTGGCGCGCGTGTCCCGCTTGTCAAACTAAATAAACCCTCGTTTTGAGCTACAATAATATCATCGTTTAAAATTTGGAAACCTGTTACGTCGCTGATATCAAGGCGTTCCAAAAATTTACCAAAGGCATCGAAACGCACAATTCCCATGCGCTCGTCGAGAACATAAATACTATTGTTGCGCGCAACAATTTGCAACGGATTAAGATTGGGTAAACTGATAGCGAATGTTTTATCATTCACAATGCCATTACCGTCAATAAAAAAATTATAAAATTTCAATGTCGCGTCGTCGAAGACTAATATGTTTCCGTTTTCCGACATAGAAACGCATTTCGCTTGAAGAATACCAAAATCAGAAAGCACCAAAGATGAGATAGGATTCAAAAGTCTATCAACCAAAGTTATGGTTTGAAAATCGGGGTAAAATAATAAAATTTTGAAAGGATTTGTCGCATCTACGGAAGCTAAGTTCCCCATTTTTTTATTCGCATAACGACCTTCAAAATAACCTAAGTCATCGAATTTAATGATTTCGTTTTTATTCGTGACGATATAAATATCACATAAATTATCGGTAGTGAAGTATTTACAGTCAATGCCGTCATTTTTTTTAAAAAGTCGCCAAGTTTGTGCGTCGAGTTTAATGTCCCCAAAAAAGAACACTATTAAAATTATTCCCCAGTTGGAACAGTTGCGCCGTGGAAGTATCATAGTTTGCTTGGAGCGTTTATTAATTCCTTACAAATATACAAGTTTTAAATTCCTATTTGCAAATTGTATTGGTCCACCGTTTAATTTTTTACAATTTTAGAAAACTCCGATTTTTCAAAAAACTCAATTTGAAGTTTTTCACAGTCAAAACTTACAAACGATGTGGCGTACATCCACTCGCCAAGATTAATGTATCGGCTTTTTCCGTTGCTCAATAACCAATCTATGGGTAAATGACGATGACCGAAAATAAAATAATCAATGTCAGGCTGTGTTTTAATTTCACTTTCGCAAAACTGCAATAGCCACTCTTTTTCTGTACCCAAAAATTTTGATGCTTTAAATTCCTCTTGTGCATTGCGGCTGGCATCAGAAAAAAAGTGCATGAGCGGCAAACCTAAATTAGGATGAAGAGCACTGTATATGCGTTGAATGGTA
>JAYVVO010000358.1:0-11456 GCA_043786955.1 Saprospiraceae bacterium | reverse complement strand
CTTACGCTGATAGTTATTCGCAAGGTGCATATTATATTGCTTCAACGGCAGATAGCATTTTTTTAAACCCAAATGGCGCGATTGATTGGAAAGGATTTGCTTCTCAAATTCCTTTCTTTAAAGATTTATCCGATCGCATTGGCATAAAATGGCAAATTTATTATGCAGGTCAATTTAAAAGCGCGACAGAATCGTTGCGATTAGATAAAATGAGCGATCAAAATAAATTGCAAACGCGTGCTTACATAAGCACCATTTACAATAATTTTTTAACGGATGTCTCCACTGCGCGTTCAATTCCCGTTAGCACTTTACAAAATTACGCCGATACGTATGCTTGCAGAACCGCGCTCGATGCACTGAATACTAAAATGGTTGATAAACTCGCTTATTATGATGAAGTGCTCCAAACTTTGCGCGCTAAAACTGGATTAAAAACGTCTGACAAAGTAAGAGTTGTTTCTTTGGAAGATTATACAAATTCTTTTACGCCTCCTTCATCTGATTCGAAAGATAAAATTGCAGTAATTTACGCAGAAGGTAGCATAGTTGAAGGTGATGGAGAAACTGCAAAAAATGGTGAAATTGAAGGTAATCGTTACGCAAAAATAATTCGTAAATTGCGCAACGATGCAACAGTTAAAGCTATTGTGTTGCGCATCAATTCGGGTGGAGGTTCAGCTTTTGCGAGTGATGTGATTTGGCATGAACTCACATTAGCACGTCAAGAAGGCAAAGTAATAGTTTCGTCTTTTGGCGATGTAGCTGCATCGGGTGGTTATTATATTGCGATGGCTTCCGATTCTATTTTTGCTGAACCAAATACCATTACAGGTTCAATTGGTGTTTTCAGCGTTATACCAGGTTTACAAAATGCTTTGAAAACTAAACTCGGCGTGAGTTTCGATACTGTTAAAACGGGTAAATACGCCGCAGGAATTAATCTTTGGTACAATATCAATGATGATGAAGGAAAACTTTTGCAACAAAGCACCGATTCTGTTTATGAAAAGTTTTTGAATAGGGTAGCGGTGTGCAGAAAAAAAACGCGCGATCAAATTCACGCCGTTGCGCAAGGTCGCGTTTGGTCTATGCCCCAAGCTATTGAAATGGGTTTAGTGGATAGAACTGGCAATTTAGAAACTGCTATTAACGCAGCAGCCATAAAAGCAGGACTAAAAACTTTCAAACGCGCCGAATATCCAAAACTTAAAGATCCACTCAATCAAATTATTGAAAAATATACTAAAAATAAATCTTCAGACGACGGTTTAGCAGCTATGAAAGCGTTTGATAAAAGTACTAATTCAGAGTTCGCTACTAATTTTTATGAAATGCTAACTCTGAATAAAATAAATAATTTACAAATGCGATTAGTTGGTGGGATAAAATATTAAGTCTAAAAAGCTGTTAGGTTTTTAAAATCTAACAGCTTTGAATAAATAAATAATTTCGTAAAAAAGCAAAATTTTACTTCACTATCGTTCTTTTAAGTCGTGTATGAAATTTTTTATAGTTTTTAATCGAATTGAATAGTTTCCTTTATTCTTATTTTTTGCATAAATGTTCTAAAAACCACTTTTTAAATAATTACCTTATGTTTGAGTTAGTTTACACTTCAACTGCCGATGCACATTTTAGTAATCAAGACATACTTGATGTTTTAAATAAAGCCAGTGAATATAATTTAAAAAATCATATTACTGGTTGCTTATTGTATCATAATTGTAAGTTTATACAGTTTTTGGAAGGGGAAAAAAAAGAAGTTAAAGCATTATTTCTGAGAATAAAAAAAGATAAAAGGCATTTTAACGTACTTAAAATTATAGAAAATGAAAAAGAAAAGCGCACATTTAAAAACTGGACGATGGCATTTTACAACTTTGAGGCAGATAAAATAGACAGCGTAGGAAAATTATTTTTGGTTGATACTATTTCTTGGTTTACCGTTTTACCCATTGAACATACAATAGCAACAAGAAAGTTTCAGTCCTTATCAAAACAGCTTTTGCAAGAGCTAAAAATTATCAAAATCATAAATACAAACCAGAGTTCAGACAAAAAGGAATACTATTAACTTAAACATTAAAAGTTTGCCTTTTCATCATCGGGCTTCACCCGATGCTAATACGTGTCGCGCTTTCCGTGCTTTGCTTTTTGCCCTTTGTACTTTGCATTTATTTTTTCCCGTCATAATTAAATTTAAACTCACCCAAATTAGGTTGTAATTTGCGTTTTCGTGCACACTCATAATCGTAAATGGTTTTTCCGAGTTCGGTTAAAAAAGGTAAACCGATTGTTTGAGTTTCATATTTATCATCGTTGAAAATTTCATCTTCGTTGCAATAAATAGTAGCACTCAGCATAAACTCCACGCCCTTTTCAAAATCAACTATGTACGCGTTGTCTGTTAAAAAACCATAGGCGTCGCCAATTTTGTTGAAGATGCGAATGTTATTCGGAATAGGATTTTTATCTGAACCGAACATTAAGTATTTGCAAAAATTATCGTGCATACTCGTATCGTTTTGATACGGTGGCGAAACAGATTCTGTCGGCAATTGCGACATATACTTCAACATAAATTTTCTATCGTCGGCTGTTAAATTAAATTGTTCAGTCAGTGGTGTAGCTTCTGGAAAAATAAATCGGCGCAACATTCTTTGCTGCGCTTCTAAAGGGAAATTATTTTTTTGTGTAAAATCTTTGGGTTTATCTGTCACTTTGCCATCAATCATTTCCCCTTTTCCTAAAAGCACGGGTTTCAACTGCGGAAAAATATATTTTGAAACGCGTTTAGGTTCGGAGTAAACGTTATCAAGAACAAATTTTTCATTAGTTTTTGTGAGAGCTAAAAACTTATCAATACTTGGCGCATCCTCCGAAGACATTTTTACAAATTTTTTATAAGCATTTTGCCAACTACTTTCGCTGATGAAAGTTATGGCGTTACTCATTTTATTTTTTTCTTGCGAAACTGGTAGTGACAACCGATGAACTATGCGCGTTGAAGGAAATCCAGATTTTTGAAGCGTTGTGTTAAACTCTTCTTGACCAATAAATTCAAACAAACGATTGAAAGCGTCGTTATCGCTCACCAAAAGTATTTTTTTGATATAATTTGTAATGCTGGGAAATCCATTTTGAACTAAATTGGTGCTATCCGTATATTGTCGCGTTAATTCAGAATCTATACTATCAGTAAGCATGATGCTGTTGCGCGTAAACTTTTTATCTTTTTGGCGATTAATTTTTTCTAACGCTTGAATACACGCTGGAAATTTTACCGTCGAAGCGGGATAAAAATATTCATTCGGATTTAACCTAAAACTGTGCGACGTAAATTTAGGAAAATTTTTTTCATCGCGATTGATTTGAGTATATAAAATTTGCACGCGGTATTTTTCAGGATTTGCCATCACCGTCGCAAATCTTTCTGCATTTTTATTCATTAAATGTACTAAAAATGTGTCTACTGTTTGCGCATTTGGCGTTAGAAGAGCTGTTAAAATGAGGACTATGGAAAAAATAAATTTCTTCATCGGAAGACAGGTTTTGAAAAAAAAATTAAAATTAAGTGTATTGAAAACTAATAAACGCTTTTACTGAAAAATCAATATTGAAATTTAACTACAATGTACAATTTTGAAGAAAAAAATTTAAAAACCCCAAATATTTCTTTTTTTGATTTTTATTTTTGAGATTTGTGTATTGATTCATTTAATTAAATTTCAGTCATGAAAATCAGAAAATTTTTTAATTACGGTGCCTTCGCCGTTTGTTTATTTTTCTCAAATTCCATTTTTTCACAGACGGATTATTTCTGGGACTATTACAAAATTGCCGTAACTCTTCCGAGCGATTTTAAAGAACTTTTGGACACCGACAACGAGTTTGAAGCAAAAGGCGATGGTATGCACTTGTATATTTACATTTTCGATGACCACAAAGTGTCTTTAAAAGACATGAATGCTGAAACAAAAAAAGTTGCTAAACAACTTAAATTTGATATTACTGATGAAACAACTGAAATTAGTGATGATGAATTTCAAGGCAGATATGTGTTGGGCTATAAAAGTGGTAGTCAAATTATGTTGGCGGGGATGATTCAGAAAAATAACGATACTAATCTTTGGATTGCAATTGAATTTGCGGACGGCGACAAAGAAGCCGAGCGCGAAGGGTTAAGAATAATTAATAGCTTAAGGACTATTAAGTAAAAGTTTCTACGCCAAATATATCTCGTCTTAATAATAATAAAGTGAGTCACTTATGGGTGACTCACTTTATTTGTGCGCGCTACATCGCGTCTTTACTTTACATTGATCATCATTCCTTCCGAATGCGCCGAAAATTCCGGTGCGTACATACTTTGAATTTTTGCATATCCGTTCGACATTGTTCCCGATAAATTCACTACCAGAGGATATTCAAAAACATATTTACCAGGCATAACGCGACTGAAAAAGAAATCAGTCGCCACGTCGCGTGTGCTTTCGTAATAACCCAAACCACCCGAATATTTATAACCGCTCAGCGTATTAACTGGTTCTAAACCAGAAGCGCGGTAATCTTTTAAATGTAAAAACTCCATTTCTCTATCTACTTCAAGCTCGATGCGGACTATTATTTTATCGCCAGCAACGAGCTGTGAGCTATTAGCAATGAGCTTTGAGCCGCTCGCGTTTGGTAGCTCATTGCTCAAAGCTAATAGCTCATTTCCTTTATCAGTTATGCGTTGCTTAAAAATACCGCGTTTAAGTTTAAGCGGCGTAGCATTGAAGTCTTTAATATTTTCCAAATTTTCAAAATACTGCCAATACATCGCACCCCACGCGATATTTTTATTCGGGTTGGTTACTTTAATTTGCGTTGGCTGCGTTGAAATATTCGTCACTGTAATCTCTTTTTTAAAATAACCTGTGCCCGATTCCATTTTAGTTTTGCTTAAATCGAGTGGCATGTCACCAATAGTTATCGTAGGATTTTGTGAATCAACGTCTAAACTTGTTCCTCCTGTTTTTAAAAGTACATAAATGGCTTCACTTGTAGCTTTAGTTGTGCGCCAAGCATTGGTTTGCTTATTTTTTATCAACCAAATTTTCATTTCATCCACATCGCTTTTTTGATTCATCGCATCAAAAAATTCAATTAATAAACTTTGCGTTTCTACAGGTTGTTCGTACCAAAAATAGCTCCATTGATTTTTCCAATACATTCCAAGTTCTGGATTTCGAATCGCGCGTTCTTTCAAAGATTTTAAAATGGATTGCGCCGTCGTGTTATCCGTGTATCGCAACGAAATTAAACCTATCATGGTTTGTTCATAAATGCCGCGCTTTATCCAATATTTTTTCATCTGACCAGAAAAATAATCAGCAATTTTAGGTGTCAGTTGCGATTTTTTTTCAAAGAAACTTTCTGCATAAAAATATTGTAAAACACTTGCGCTCAAATGATCTTCATCCCACGTTGTGTATTTTTTGGCGATATTTTTTTCAATCTCCGCATAATATTTTTCAACTTCATTTTTACAAAATTGAAATCCACGCGTTTCAAAATCGCGCATTTCGGCATCCGTTTTAGTGTCAGTTACGCCCAAATTTTTTAAATGACCGAGACCCGATAAAATATGCTGCGTGATAAACCAATTGCTCACATCGCCACTAAACCAAGAAATACCACCGTCGGCGTTCTGACGCTCTCGCATTTTTTTGAGTGCAGTCGCTTGTTCATCTGCCATTTTATTCAAATCGAATAGCAACGCAATATTTTTTTTCTGCAATTCTTCGCTTTGCGCAGCCATTACCCAAGGTGTTTCTTCGAGCAATGCAGATTTTAATGCTGCATTTTTATTTAAATTTGATTTCAACGCGTCGGGTTCATACGCGCTCCACTGTTTGAAAACGGCACTGATTTGCGGCATCGTTTTCACCACATTGCTCGCAATAGTGTTGGCGTAATACCGACTAAAAATTTGCTCTGCACATTCGTGCGGATATTCCATAATGTACGGCAATGCTTGCACGGCATACCAAACAGGATTTTTCGTAAACTCCAACGTGAGCGATTGGTGCGTGAGCGTTTTAGACGTTTTTGCTTTTTCTAAAGCTTCGAACGTGAATGTTTTTGTTTGCTCGGCACGCAAAGCCATTGGCATAGTTTCTGTCACTAATTCGCGATTGGTTAAAACCGACACCACGTTTTCTTCGCCATCACTAAAATTTCCTGCTGTAACAGAATATTGTAAAGCAACAGGTAAAGTGTAATTGCTCGGTACTGTTACCAACCATTTTGCAACGCCGCTTGCGCCGTTGTTTAATTCAAGCGATGTTGTCTGCGATTGAATTGAAAACTTTGACGAGACATCTTCACCATTCAACGGATTTTTAATTATTAAATTCGGTATTGCACTCAACACGCGTCCCGATAAATTATTAATTTTGGCTGTTAAAACAATTTTATCGCCTTCGCGCAAAAAACGCGGCACGTTTGGCACAATCATCACATCTTTTTGCGTGATGACGGTCTTTTCACTCAACACATTTTGCAATTCGGGTGTGTGCGCAAACGCCATGAAACGCCATTTAGTCAACGCCTCACCCATCGTAAATTTTATAACAATATTACCTAAAGAATCGGTGTGCAATTCAGGATAGAAAAAAACTGTTTCGTTAAGGTTGGTGCGGAGTTTTACGGGTTGCGGTGGAAGAGAATTATTTGAGTTTGGATTGTTTTTTTCAGAATCTTTATGATTGAACATTACCGTAGTGTCACCTCTAACATCGGTAGTTCCTACTTCGCCAACAGCGACATCATCTGAATTTTTATTTTTACTAACTGCTCTACCTGCCATGGATTTTTCCATCATTGGCGCAGCAGCCATCATTCGATACATGACGGGTTGATTTTGATAATACAAACCAAAATTATTAATGCTCGGTGCATTGCGCGGATCATCGGTGGGTTCATCAACTGTATTGTTTTCGTCGTAAAAAACTTGACCTATTTCCGCATTGAACTGCTGATTTTGAAAACCCTTGCGCAAACTGCGTTGATTGAATAAAAACAACGACCAATCGTGTTTGTAAATAGCATCCAGTGAAGCATCGTACATGGCGGCGACCATTTCTGTAGGTTTTAGACCTCGTTGGTTTTCTGGATTTAAACCTGTTCGGTTTTCTGGATTTAAACCTCGTAGGTTTTGAAAACCTGCGAGGTTTTCACTAATTATAATCCTCCACTCTTCTTGCGCGCCAGGTTCTAATTTATCTCTGAACGTTTCATATTTAATTTGCAATTCTTTATTCGTGAATGGTACAATCACATTTTGATTGAACGAAAATGGGCGATTATTTCTAACGCCAATGACATTCAAACTAAATCCACCGCGATGTTTTTCTTCAATCAGTCGCGTATAATTTTGTGAGGCAGAAATCTTTTTCCAAACGCTTTGCTGTACTTTGCCGTCGTAATCTTCTTGAATGAGCGCATTAAAAACGCCGCTGCGTGTATTTAGATTCAACACGAGCGTATCGCGCGGTTGTAGAGACGTTGCCAACGTCTCTACGTGAAACGTTTCTGGCGTTTTTGCATTGACACCTGTTTCAAAAACTGTAACATGTTGAATTTGCGTAATGGTTTCACCACTTTTATCAATAGCAGAATATGTAAATCGGTAAACACCTGCTTGTGAAATGATTTTATTAAGCTGCAGGTTTGGGGAACTTTTAAAGTTTCTCGAACCTAACTCACCACTCACAACTATTTTATTAATCATCCAGTGCGCAATTTCATTTTCATTTTTGAAAGGATATTGCGAAAAATTCTTTTTAAATTCTAATTCTGTCATCAAGTTTGTATCGGGTAATTCCCAATAGCGATTAATAAATTCTTTGGCGGGCGGTGTGAGTAGTTCAATTTTATATTTAACAGTGGTTTCTATTGCTTCACCGTTTAAATTGGTCACTCTGATGTTTGTGCTATCCAACTTTTTTAAATCAACGGAAGCAGGCAAAGTTTCTTGAAACATCAAACTCGTATAACCGATGCGCACCGAATTTTGCGCACTGTGCGTTTCACCATTTATATCCGTTACATCCGCGTAAACGGTATAAGTAAACGTCGGTTTTACGCTTTTAGGAAATTGTAAATCGGGTAATGCCGTGAAAGGAATTTCAAAATTACCAGTGGCATCCGTCATAACTTCACCGTTGGCAATTTCTGCGGGTGCATTGCGTCGGAAACCCCAATACCAACTGTATTCGTAAGGCAAAGCGACGCTGCGTTGCACGCGATATTTTACTTTCGCGCCATCTAAATTCGCCCCAGAATAAGCGACAGCTTTACCTGAAACTTTTATTTTTTCATTCAGCAGAGACGTTGCGTGCAACGTCTCTACACTCACCTCAAATTTTGGGCGTTTATATTCTTCTACTTTAAAATTTTGGTAACCATTTTCTGTGCTTTGCAAGTGCATATCGCCGAGCAAACCCGACGTAGGTAAAACAAAACTGCCATTGACTGTACCAAATTTATTCGCTGTTGCACTTTGTTCCGAAACTTTTTGTCCGTTTGCATCGAACAAAGTTATGGTTACTTTTTTATCAGTTAATATTTTAGGATTGGCTTGTAGTTCTGTATTGTTAATGCGATTAAAAACTAAAGCCTTGTAAAAAAGAGTTTGCCCTGGGCGATACAAGCTTCTATCTAAGAAAAAATGCGTCGTAGTTGTGCGACTTACTGCATCTTTATTCTCATTATAATTATTTCCGTAGCGATAATAATTCCCTTCGCCGACCAAAGTATCCGTACCTTTTGAAAAAATGACGCTGAAGTTTACATTTTGTTTAATATTAGGGATAATAAAGCCATCTGCATCACTCGCGCGATTGCCAATTTTAATATTTCTACTTTTATTATCGCGGTATTCATTCTGGTAAAATTCGGCACTAACATTCAACAAAGGCTCTCCCGTTTTGCGATGTACGACCGCAAATTGCGTCTGGTCTGTTTCATTTTTTATAAAGTAAGCGATGTTTGACACTTGAAAACGAACGGCGCATGTAGAGCCACCATGCTTGGCGGATAATTGAGAATCGGAGCCGCTATTTTTGACGCCTTGAGAATCGGTGCCGCCAAGTATGGCGGCTCTACGGAATTTTGCGTCTGTACTCGCTAATATAAAATATTGACCAACGGGTAATTTATCTATTTTTAACTCCACACTGTGTTCGTTTAAATCGGTTTCTGCGGGAAGTGTCACGCTCCACTGTTTTAAAAAAGGCGATTTGCGCAGAGCATCAGGATAATTATCGTTTGAATCGAAGTTGTATTTGGTATTCACTTTTATTACTCTGAAAAAAACTTCTTGCACATTCGTGAAATTGCAGCGCACCAATAAATTTTCGTTCGGTAAATAAACTTTTTCGCTGTTTAAATTCAGTGTTGAAGCTTCTAAAGATTTTAAAGTTTGACGCGCCGTAGCTGCACCATATACTTTTGGGAAGTTTTTGAGCGCTTCTGTTAGAATGTCGTGCGCTGCGTTTTTTTCAAAACGATTGAGATTTAAAGGATTTGGTTTCCAACTATTCCCGCGCTCAACGTGATACTCGGCTAAAGTATTGGCTACTAAAATACTGTTTGAATCGCTTTTAATCGTTTTATAAAAATTTTCTAATCGCGATTGATACAACCCATCTTTATTTTCAAGAACGGCTTGGTCGTGTATAAATTTTAATCTTTCAAGTTCAATTTGCGTCAGTGCGGTTTTTTCAGAATCATTTAAATGAAATTCTATGAGTTGCTGATATAATTGTAATACCCACAGTTTGTGTTCCGATGCCGATGTTACATTCAATGGTATCTTTACAAAAGTTTCTGCATTGGTGAAATAATCTTCTTTATCAATTGTAAAATTATTGGCACTGTGCGGTAAATAATTTTTATCATCGTTAAAAAATTTAAGTGCCGTATTTGCTAAAACATCGAAAAGTGTTGGGCGCAATTTAAAGTCAGCACTTTCATCTATAATATCTTTAAACGTTTCCGTTCGGATTGTTTTTAATCGTGCATCGCTCAAAGAAGCGCGGTATAATGTCGCTGAAGTGTCAATAAATTTTTCTGCCGACCAAGTTTCAAAATCATTATTTTTATCGTTGGCAATAGTTGTGCGTTGTAAAATTTTCCATTGGTTGCGCGCAAAATACTTGTAGTACATATCCGCTAAAAGCGATTGCATAACGGGTTTAATCGGAAAATCTTCTGTGCGCGTTTGTTCTTCCCAAAGTTTTAGCGAAGCAACAAATCCCTCTTTTTCTTCGAGCTGCATCACAAACTTTGCCCGATACATCAACGTTTTAATAACTTGCGGTGCGTTATTTTCTGCTTTGGCTTTAGCATAAATCAAAAGCGTTTTTTCATTCGCCGATTTTGGCAACCCTTTTTCAGTTAATGAATCAATCTCTCGCCATTCAGAAATGTAATCTGTCGCCATCGTTTTTGTTTTGGGAATGGGTTTAGGTATTGGTTTGCGCTTTTGCGCTTCGGCAGCGTTTGAAAACAAAAAAGGTAATACTACAAATAAGATGATTTTTCTCATGTTGAATCTATCGTTAATTAATTTCTAATTTCACCCATTAAAAAAAATAATTCGTTCTTGAATTTAACGCTCAAAGCTAAATATTATTCAACAATAGCCTTTTGTTTACCAAATTATTTCTTTTTTGAGTGATGCAAATTTAAATAATTTTGGTGGTTGCCACTTTTAATTTATTTTTTATCACTTTGAATTTTGTACAATTCGTAATAAAGTTTAAATTTGTTGGTGGCATTCAGTAATTTCGCAGCTTTGAGTGGAGAGAATAGAAAAATAGTTTTATAATGAATAATATTTTGATCATTGGTGCGGGTCGTTCATCGAATGCGCTTATTCAATACATTTTAGAGGAGTGTAAAAAGCATAATTGGTTTGTGACGGTGGCGGATGCTGATCATGAGGCGGCGGCGAAAAAAGTAGGGGGACATCCGAATGGACGTGCAACATGGTTAGATGCGCTAAAAGTAAATGATAGACGCGAATTGATTGGTCGCTCCGATATGGTTATTTCATTATTGCCTGCACATTTGCACTTGGAGGTAGCGCAGGACTGTCTGAAATTGAAGAAACATTTGATCACGGCGTCGTATATTTCTAAACAGATGTACGCATTGGGTGATGAGGCGCGGGATCGGGCGTTGATTTTTATGGGTGAAATGGGATTGGACCCTGGAATTGATCACATGAGTGGAAAGCAAAAAATTGACAACGTAAAGGCGAAGGGTGGTCGTTTAAAATCGTTTAAGTCGTTCACGGGAGGATTAGTGGCGCCAGAAAGTGATACGAATCCATGGAATTATAAATTTTCTTGGAATCCAAGGAATGTGGTGTTAGCAGGGCAAGGAACGGCGCAATTTGT
>JAYVVO010000357.1:0-11476 GCA_043786955.1 Saprospiraceae bacterium | reverse complement strand
ATTTTCACGCAATTCAGGTTCGAGGTAGGTTTTTTTCAAAAAAGTAAAAACTTCCTGTTCCGAATCAAATTTTTGCTTCGGCGCGTTTTCAAGATTTTCGCGTGTATCTTTTAAAAAATCTTCTGAACCTGTGTGTAAGAAAATGTTTTTTGCCAGATCTTCACTTGTACTTTTAAAAATATGTAATGGTAAATTAGGTTGATAGCTGTTTGGGGATAGTTGTTCGATGGCAAGTTGACTACTGCTCAAAATAGCATAAGCGTTTGGTTCTTTTTCCGAATTTTTGATTTCCAGATGTGCGTTAAGTGTCTTAGCAAGTTTTTCAAACGAAAAACTACCCACCATAACTAATTCAATTGCGCGAACGGTTGGCAACTTGCGACGCATTTCGCCAACAACTTCAATTTGTACATCGGGGAGAAATTCTTTTATTTTTAAAATAACTTCTTGCACTTCTTTTTCTGCATTCGCCCACAATTGCGAATCGGCATTGCGCAAATAATAATGAATGTTTTTGATGAGTTCGTCTTGCGTCTTTTTCCCAAAGCCTCTAATTTCAATCAGTCTGTTTTCGTTGCAAGCATATAGTAGTTCTCCCAGCGTTTCAACGCCGAGTTCTTTCCAAACGGTTAACACTTTTTTCGGACCAAAACCATTGATGTTGAGCATTTCAATAACACCGACTGGCGTAATGTCAGTATATTTTTTATAAGCTTGAAGCTCACCCGTTTTGAGTAATTCTTCAATTTTATCACCAATCGCTTTACCAACACCTTTAATGGCATCCATTTCTGCGCGCAACATGGCAGAAAGGGGTTTATCGAGTTTGCGCAAAACAATGTAAGCGTTCTGATAGGAGCGAATTTTAAAAATATTTTCGCCGTGCAACTCCATGATAGAAGCTAAATCTTGCAGTGCGTTAGCTATTTTTTTATTTGTCATAATCTTTTTGTATTAACCTCGCAGGTTTTTAAAACCTGCGAGGTTTAGGTAGCGGTATTTTAGACCTCGTAGGTTTTTAAAACCTGCGAAGTTAATCATAGCTTATTAAACGTATATGGCATAAAATCAACGAACGGTGCAACACGTACAACAAGTTCAGTGACTTTGCCTTCTTTTAAATTAAATTTATTTTCTTCGATACCAAAAGTGGGATCCGTATAAGTGCACATAAAACGATTATCGCCAATCGGTCGCATGATACCCGACATTTTAGGATGATGCTCTAAAATTAAAACCAAATCGTTTCCCGCGCGTTCAACTTCTACGTTGCCGTAAACTGAATTATAATATTTTCCGCAATAAGCACCGAGTGGCATCGGTGTTGAAGGGTGTGTATTTGCTAAACTATCCCAATTGGTGTTGCGCGCGGATAATTCTTTTGCTTGCGCACTGTTGCGTTCAAAATATTTTTGTGAATAATCAATATCGCGTTTGCCTAAAAATGCGTCCAAGATTGTCCACCGCAGCGATTCGTAAAAATCGTTTTGGTCGGTATTGGTTAAAATGACAATGCCGAGTTTTTCTTCGGGCAGCATTGTGACAGAGGAAACAAAACCATCTACACCACCGTCGTGCAGAACGAGTTTGCGCCCTTCGTAATCTTCTAATAAAAAACCTAAACCATACAAAACAAAATTAGCGTGACGTTCATGCGGTTGTTGAAAATTATTGCCTAAAATAGAATGCGGTACGCGCAATGACCGAATGACAGACGCAGGCAAAAGTGTATCGTTTCCGATTATGCCGTTGCCGAGTTGCGCTAATAACCAACGATTCATGTCGTTTGCCGAAGAACTGATTGAACCTGCTGGTGCTAAATTGTCTATGTTTGGATAAGGAATTGAAATGAGTTTATTTTTATAAATCGTATGCGGCGCAGCAATATTATCCATTACAGGTAATTCCACACTCAAGGCAATCGTGCGATTCATCCCTAAAGGAAAAAAAATATTTTCACGCACATAACGTTCCCAAGGTTGAAAAACAACTTTAGAAACAATTTCTCCTGCGGTTAAAAAACCTGCGTTGCAATATCCCCATTTTGTTCTGAACGGATAAGGCGTTTCCATTTTACCGAGTTGTGCAATCACATCGCGCCTCGTGAGATTACTTTTCCAGTGTACAAAATCGCCTTGAAAAGTTTCAAATCCGAGTCGGTGGCTTAATAAATCTCGAATAATAACTTTATCGGTCAATGAAGAATCTTTCATTTTAAACGACATGAAATACTTAGTCACTTTATCGTCTAAAGAAAGTTTGCCTTGACTCTCTAACAAACTCAAACACGTTGCCGTAAATGCTTTTGTGTTCGAGCCAATCATAAAAAGTGTTTCAGCATCTACTTTATCAGTTGTGTTGAGTTTTTTTACACCAAAACCTTTTGCATAAATAACTTTTCCATTTTTCACAATCCCGATTGACATACCTGGAATTTGCCAAGTCCGCATCGCGTTATTGATGTACGTTTCCAAACTATCAGAAATAAAAACGGGAATGGTTTGCGCTGCAATATTATGCGCTATTCCGAACGCCAAAACGACAAATAAAATTAACTTTTTCATCACTCTAAATTTTCAGCATCCAATATACGGTAAAGTAGGGAAAAGGAATAGGGAACAGGGAATAATTTTTCAAGCCGTATGAATAAATGTTATTGTTTACGATTTACGTCGTTAACTGAACAGTTTGAGAAATGATTTGAGATTTTCTAAACTCGGATGCTCAAAATCCCAAATTGGTTTTTTCATCGCTGGTTCGTTCGTACATTTTCTACCTGCTTGTTTTTGCTCTTCTACTGAACACGTATCAAATCGGATATAAAATTGTACCCAAAGTTTTTCAAAATCTACAGGTTTAATACCTTCACTGTTGTTAACTTTATTTTTGATTAATTTCAGTTTCTTTATTTTGATTTAAGAAAAAATTATCCCAAGCATATTCGGGAAACTCCATTACATTTAAACCATCCGAACGTAGTTGAAGAAGTTGCTTTACACTTTGAAACGAAAGTGATTAATTCATTAAAATCGCCTCCAACAAAGCAGTCTTACCTGAATTATTTAGTCCACCAATCAAATTAATTCTTTTGAAACCTTCGATAGTTGTGTTGCCAAAGCACCGAAAGTTTTTTATGCTAATTTTTTCTATCATTTTACTAAAATTCTAATCCAAAGATAGATAAAATTTTGAAACCGAAAAAACTTTTATGCCAAAACGGGTTTTGTCTTCTCGCCAAAAAGTTTATCAAAAACTTTGGCGCGATATTGCCAAACGCCTTCGAGTTGTTTGGAAACAAAAACTTTATCAATAAACGGTTCAAAAATTCCACCTGGTGAAAGGTAATGTACGTGATCAACCATTAAAACATAACCCTCTTTTTGTTCAAAGGTATGTTCATGATGCCACAAAACATACGGTCCGCGAATTTGTTGGTCAACAAAACGATACGGCGGCTCCCAAGAAGTAATCATTGTGCGCCAAAAAAAAGGAATACCCATAAGTTTTATGCGGTAATCAATTAGAGTACCGACGTGCATATCAATCGGTAGTGGTGTTAAAAATAAAAAACTTAAATTACTTGGCGTAACTTCGTTTAAATTTTCAGCTTTACTGAAAAAATCAAAAATTTCGCTCAATGGGCGATACAATTTGGTTTCGTAATACAGTTCGTGTGGTTTCATGCGAGATAAAATTTTCTTGTTTAACAAAACGATATTCGTAAGGTTTTAGTAGGGGCACACATTTGTGCCCTTTTAGAAGTTTAAAAGTTTATGTCAGAAAAAAAATTAGGTGCGTTATACTTATTGCCCGTGCCGATTTACGAAAATACGATTCAAACATTGCCGACATACACCGTAGATGCTATTTTGTCGCTGCGATTTTTCATTGCCGAGCGCGCTAAAACTGCGCGGCAGCATCTCAAACTTTTCAATCCCGATATTAACTACAAAGATATAGAAGTCGTGGAAATGGCAGAAAAATCGCCAACTGTTGATTATGGTTGGTTGCACAAAACGCTGCACACAGGCGAAAATGTTGGTGTGATGAGTGAAGCAGGTACGCCGTGCGTGGCTGATCCAGGAAATTCGATTGTCACTTGGGCGCACAAAAACGGATTTAAAGTTGTGCCGTTCGTCGGACCCAATGCTATAATTTTAGCACTCATGGCATCTGGTTTGAATGGTCAGAATTTTTCTTTTGTCGGTTATATCTCTGCAAAAAGTGGCGAGACAGAACGTGCGATTAAAAAATTAGAAGAGATATCGCACCGATTGCGCCAATCACAAATTTTTATTGAAACACCTTACAGAAACGTGGCATTATTTCAAAATTTGCTCAGAACACTTTCGCCGACAACGCAACTGTGCGTAGCTACTAAAATTACTTCTCCCGATGAATTTATTGAGACGCATATTATATCGGTTTGGAAAACAAAACCTGAACCGTCCATTCATAAAGAACCGACTATTTTTTTAATTCAAGGTTGATTTTTTTAAATTACCGTTGCGCTTTATAAAGCAAATACACCGCGACTGCGCCAAAAATAATATTTGGAATCCAGATGCCGAGAAATGCGGGCACATTAGGTTGTGCTGCAATAGCGACAGAAAGTTTTGAGAAAAAAGCAAATATGGCGCCTATACCGATACCGAGTGCCATGTGCAAACCAAATCCGCCACGCACTTTGCGCGCTGCAAGTGGCATACCAATAAGTGTGAGAATTATAATTGAAACTGGCTCAGCACTGCGCCGATGCAATTCCATGACATAACTTTTTGGGTTACCCAATCCACGCCGATTCGCTTTAGCGATTTCTTCTTGCAATTCAGGCGTTGTCAGCATTTCGTTTTGCTCCAAATAGCGCACAAAATCGTCGGGATAAACATTAATGGTAGTATCAAGTTCTGTTTGTTTGGTAAAATATTCGTTCAATCCAGAAAAACTGCGACGTTGTACCGCATGCAATTTCCAAGTATTGGTATTTTTTTGAAAGGCGGCATCGTCAGCTTTTAATACACTGACAAGCGTATCATTTTTATACAGTTCGAGACGAATGGCGTGCATCGTTGAATCTTGCTTTCTGTAATTACCAATATAAATTTTTGTGTCGGCATTCAAAAACATGTGTACGTTTTCGGTTTTACCGCGATCATTCGTTTTCCAGATGTATTTGTGTTCGATGGCTAAACGTTTTTTATTTCCAGCTGGCACAATTATATGATTCAGTACCAATTGAATAACGCCAATGATTCCCGCTGCCATCATGTACGGAATGAGTAATCGGCGAAAACTAACGCCTGCATTGAGAATAGAAATAATTTCTGAATTATACGCCATGCGCGACGTAAAAAATATTACGGCAATGAGTGCATATAAGGGCAAAAGCAACGCGTTGATGTGCGGAATAAAATTGAGATAGTAATCCACAAAAATTTCCTTGCGCGTAATAGGTTCGCGGATAAAGTTTTCAATTTTTTCACTTAAATCAATAACGCAAGCAATGAGTGTGAAAATAAGCACCACAAACCCAAAGCTACCGAGATACTTCTTGATGATATAAGCGTACAGAATTTTTATGTGTGGCTGCATGGTGGCAAAATTACAACCATAACGTTGGAATGGTTCTTTTTTGACAATTAAGGCTTATTTTTTTTAATTTTTGGTTCTATATCAATATTTTTTTTACAAAATGTATACTTAGAATCTATTCGAGAAATTTATCTTTAAAGCTTTATTCGTTGAGCTTAATTTTAAAGATTGAAAATGAATAGGCAGCGATATTCAAAGAAATCTTCCTACCTTTAATCTCTATAGTTTGTTCTTTTGGTGCAACCACCATCGGATTATCTAAAGAATTTACTGCTTCAAGATTGTCATTTTGCAAAACAAAAACGCGCGCAGTAGAAGATATTTGTTTATTCCCTACTAAATTTATTTCTATTGCTTGTGATTTACCCAGTGCATTTACGATTTTAATAATTACCTCGCTCGAATTTTTATCTATTGTAGATGATGCGTACAAACTATCAAGATTTGAGCTTTGAGCTTTGGGCTTTGAGCTGCCATTATTGCGCAGCGACTCAGGGCTCATAGCTAATTGCTCAAAGCTAATTGGTACAATTTGAGTTCCTTTATTCGTTGAAAACATTTTTTGCACTTGATAATTCGCTGAACCGAACGAACGTAAATTATCAACCCAAATCAAATTAGGTGTCCATTGCCAACCATCAACGTGTGCAAAAAGTGGTGCGTACGATGCCATATTTACGACATCAGCGTTACGTTCTAAACCTGTCATGAACGCCGCTTCGGCAATGGCAGTGCGCCAATTATTTTTATTCTCTATACTAACGACGTGGTCGCTTTGTGCTGCATATTCACCCGCAAAAACTTTAGTCGCACTCTTTCTATCGTAACTATCGTAGCGGTGCGTGTTATCTAAAAACCACTGTGGATTTTGGTAATAATGTTCATCAAAAAATTCACCTTTCATTTTTCTAACTGCCGAATCTAAAAAATTAAATGATTCATCAGGAAATACACCACTGCTACATACCAATTTCATGTCGGGATATTTAGCTTTAATCGCTTTTTGAAAAATTCCTAAACGTTCTAAATATTGTGATCCCCAGTTTTCATTACCTATACCCATCATTTTTAAATTAAACGGCAAAGGGTGTCCCATGTCGGCGCGTTTTTTTCCCCATTTAGATATCGCTGAGCCGTTTGCGAATTCAATTAAATCGAGTGCATCTTGAACATAAGGTCCGATTTGTTCGATCGGAACAATTTCGCAAGTGTTAAATTGACAAGCCATACCACAATTGACTATCGGTAATGGTGCAGCACCAATATCTTCTGCCATTTGGAAATACTCAAAAAATCCAAGTCCAAAAGTTTGATAATAATCGGGCGTTTGTCGGTTGGCAATTTCTGTATTCCAACGGTTAATTACTAATTGTCTGTCTTCCACTTTTCCAATAGTGTTTTTCCATTGATACCGTTGCGCCAAATTAAATCCTTCAACGATGCATCCGCCTGGAAAACGGATAAACCCAGGTTTCATATCTGCGAGAATTTGAATCATATCAGCGCGCAAACCACCTTTACGACCTTTCCAAGTATCGGTGGGGAAAAGAGAGATGAAATCTAAATCAATAACACCTGTCCCTTCAAACCAAATATTAAATTTAGCTTTGCTATCCGTTGCAGTAGCTACGAAACTCGTTTCGCCTTTTTGCCACGTCAAGTCTAAACCTACGAGGTTTGGTTCAAATACGCCACTGCCAATAGTTTCGCCTTTTTCTGATACCAACTCAAGGTGCATTTTAGGTTCTAAACCTCTTAAGTTTTTAAAACTTGCGGGGTTTGTACGATATAAAACAGAAAAATCGTATCGCAAATCTTTTTTTATTCCTATGCCGCGAAAACCTTCATTCTGCAAACCTAAATCGCCTTTTTTATGATTTTTTAGCGTAACTCGAATAAAATGTGGATTAATTTTATTTTGCTCTTGCTGATTTACCACCAATATATCACTCGCAATGAAATCGCTATAAGTTGAAGTTTTAGGATGCGTAATCTTCCAACCCATCAAAGGTTTAGTAAACTCGAAGGAGCGATTCTTAATGAGCTCGGCATAAATACCACCATCAGCACCTAAATTAATATCTTCAAAAAAAATTCCCCACATCGTTGATGCTACATCAGCAATAGGTTTATCTGTTTGAATAGTAAAACTTGCTTGCCCTTGCGCAGCAAATTTTAAAAATAATACATTGCAAAAAATAAAAAGCTTCAAATTTTTCATGAAAAAAAGGTTTATTTTTAATTGATAATGGTAAATGGTAAATGCGAACAAGAATTAACCATTAACCATTGATTCATTAACCATTATTACTGTCCGTAATAAGCATTTTTTCCATGCTTGCGCTCGTAATGTTTATTTATTAACGTGTCTTTTATTCGCAACACATCTGGATTAATTGTGCAACTCAAATACGCCATGCGTGCAATCTCCTCTAAAACTGCTGCGTTGTACACTGCTTTTTCAGAATTTTTTCCCCAAGTAAACGGCGCATGATTTGAAAGTAAAATCATTTCAACTTCGCTATAAGAATAACCTCTGCGTTCAAATTCATTCATAATTTGAAAACCCGTTTCATGTTCGTAGTCACCTTTAATCATTTCATCGCTCATCGGTGGTGCGCAAGGAATATCAACCGTTAAATGATCCGCGTGCGTCGTGCCGAGAATAGGAATATCGCGATTAGCTTGCGCCCAAGCTGTGGCATAGGTTGAATGTGTGTGTACAATTGAACCAATTTTATCCCAATATTTATATAAAACGGCGTGCGTTTTTGTATCTGATGAAGGACGTTTTTTCCCATCAATGGCATTTCCATTAAAATCAACAATAACAATATCGGATGCTTTGAGCATAGAATATGGTACGCCACTCGGTTTTATGGCAAAAACGGATGCTTCTCTATCAACCACACTCACGTTACCAAAAGTAAAAAGCACCAAACTCAATGCTGGCAATTGCATATTCATTTCGTAGGCTTCGCGTTTTAGTTCTTTAAACTTTTCCATACTCAACAAATTGACCGAGTGACAAATATTTCTTGTATAGTTTTTCGTAAATACTAACTTTTTCTGCGTTCGGATAATAGATTGCATCAAATCCTGAATTCATCGCTACTTGTGCTGCTTCTAAATTTGGATAAATACCAGCGGCAGTCGCGGCGCACATCGCTGCACCTAAAGCACACGCTTGCTCTGATTTTACAATTTTTATCGGCATATTAATCACATCAGCCAACATTTGCATCACATACGGCGATTTTTTTGACACACCACCCATTCCAATAAGTTGTTTAATCGGTACTCCTTCCGAAATAAATCGATCTACAATCGCTTTAGCACCAAAAGCCGTCGCTTCAACCAATGCTTTAAAAATCTTGGGCGCATCCGTACTCAAATCTAAACCAAGAATTCCACCTTTTAAGGTGTGGTTTGCATCCGGAGTGCGTCTGCCATTGAACCAATCGAGCGCGATAAGATCTTTTTCTGTGACGTTTAACTTTGATGCTTTTTCCGTTAAGGCTGGAATTATTTGAGCGATATATTTCTCAGCTTGTTTTTCCGTTAAAAATTCTTTTAAAGGAAATGCTAAAACATTTTGAAACCACGCGTACACATCGCCAAATGCGGATTGACCCGCTTCCATGCCCAGCATATTTGGTAGAACCGAACCGTCAACTTGTCCACAGATACCTTTAATTAGTTGTTGGTTGTCAGTTGACAGTTGACAGTTTTCGTTTTTACTGTCAACTGTCAACTGATAACTGTCAACTATAACAATATCACACGTAGAAGTCCCCATCACACGGACTAATGTATACGGTTCTATATTTGCACCAACTGCACCCACGTGTGCATCGAAAGCACCCACACCAATAACTGTATTTTCTGGAACACCGAGTTTTTGTGCCCATTCTTTTGAAATTTTTCCCATCACTTCATCAGCTGTGTACGTATTTCTGTAAAGTCGCGCTCGGATTCCTTTTAACAGTGGATCTAATTTTTCTAAAAATTCTTCACTCGGTAATCCATCAAATTCTTCATGCCACATCGCTTTATGTCCTGCAGCGCAACGCGAACGTTTTATTGTTAACGGATTTGTGTGTCCTGTCAATTCAGCAGAAATCCAATCACAATGTTCCATCCAACTAAACGCCGATGACGCAAAATCGGATGTCTCTATCCGTAGGGTGCGTAAAATTTTCGCCCAAAACCATTCTGTACTATAAATGCCGCCCACGTATTTAGTAAAATCTGGAGTAGAGACGTGGCATGCAACGTCTCTATATTTAAATGACACATGGCATGCAACGTCTCTACACAATGTATTAATTTCTTCTGCTTCTTTATTTGCGGTATGATCTTTCCACAAAATAAACATACCATTCGGATTGTCGGCAAATTCGGATAATAGACTCAATGGGGTTCCGTTTTTATCTACAGCGACAGGCGTTGAACCTGTTGTATCAACCGAAATACCAACGATATTTTCTGCAATAGTTTTTCCCGCTTTTTTCAATGCACCGCGTATCGCTTTTTCTAAACCTTCTAAATAATCTAATGGATGTTGTCGGTATTGCGATTTTTCAGGAACACAATATAGTCCTTTTGCCCAACGCGTATAATAATGTACGTGTGTAGCTACTTCCTCTCCGTTCTGCGCATTTACTATCAATGCGCGCACAGAATCTGTTCCATAATCTAAGCCAATAACGTATTTCATAAAAATAAGGAATGAATTAATTGGTTTTTGAATTGTCTCAACTCCGTTTTAGCATCAATCACAACCAATTCTGTGTTAAACATTTCTGCAAAGTCTGCGATATAATCCGTCGTTAGATTTTGGGAATACACTGTATGATGCGCACCACCTGCGTAAATCCAAGCAGCTAATGCGGATTTCATATTTGGTAAAGGTTTCCAAAGAACACGCGCAACAGGTAATTTAGGCATTGCTGATAAAGATGTAAAATCTTGCGCCTCTACTTCATTCACTAAAATTCTGAAACGATTACCTAAATCAATCATGGAAACATTTAATGCTGCACCACCTGCTACATTAAATACCAAACGCACAGGATCTGCTTTACCACCGATGCCGAGCGGATGAATTTCGCAATGCGGTTTGTCCGCTGCTATACTTTCACAAATTTCGAGCATGTGCGCACCTAAAACCATATTATTTTCTGGTTCAAAATGATAGGTATAATCTTCCATAAAAGAATTTCCACCAGGCAAACCACTTGCCATTACTTTCATAGCGCGCACCATTACTGCAGTTTTCCAATCCCCCTCCGCACCAAAACCATAACCTTCTGCCATCAGACGTTGAACAGCGATGCCTGGCAATTGAACCAACCCATGCAAATCTTCAAAAGTATCTGTGAAACCTTTAAAATCGCCATCTTTTAAAAAAGTCCTTATTGCAATTTCTATTTTAGCAGCCTCCTTCAACGATGAATATTGAGAACCGTTTTTTTGTAAAGCAGGTACTAAAGTATAACTTTCTGAATATTCATTAACCAATCTTGAAATATCTGCGTCGCTCACGGCATTAATGTATTTCGCTAAATCGCCCATGCCATACCCATTTACAGAGAAACCAAATTGTATTTCTGCTTGTACTTTATCGCCTTCAGTTACGCCAACGTGTCGCATATTATCTCCGAAGCGACAAAATTTTGCGCCATCCCAATCAAATCGTGCTGCGGCTGCGCGCATCCACATATTCAAATCGGACAAAACTTCGGGATCTTTCCAATGACCAACGACGATTTTTCGATTCAATCGCATCCGCGTCATCATAAAACCAAATTCTCTATCACCATGCGCAGATTGATTGAGATTCATAAAATCCATATCAATACTACTCCAAGGTATATCGCGA
>JAYVVO010000356.1:0-4142 GCA_043786955.1 Saprospiraceae bacterium | reverse complement strand
CTTAAAATTGTACTTAACGGCGCGAAATTAAGTCATTATTTGTTGTAAGCATAACACTAAATAAAAACTAAGGTTTGAAAATAACACTTTTAATCTTTTCTTTGTCGTGAAAAGACCGTTTATTCAATTCATCTATGCGTTTTTTATTTGTGTTGCCACTGAGCGAACCAGTTTACGTATTAGCAATCCTGTTTAGTATTGTGCTCATATCGCCATTGCTACTGAAAAAATTAAAAATTCCAAGCATTGTCGGTTTGATTGTCATGGGTGTTATTATCGGTCCGAAAGGATTTAATATTCTTGGCTTAGAAGGTGGGATAAAACTTTTATCATCGCTGGGTTTGGTATATTTGATGTTCATTGCAGGATTAGAAATTGATTTACGCCATTTTAAAACACAGGCGTACAAGAGCGTGACGTATGGATCGCTCACTTTTTTTGTGCCACTCATAATAGGCACATTTTCATCCATTTTTGTTTTGCATTTTACTTTTACCGAAGCATTACTATTAGCTTCGATGTATGCGACACACACGCTCATTTCTTATCCCATTGTTTCGCGTTTAGGCATAACGAAAACGGAAGTAGTCACAATAACAGTTGGTGGAACAATTCTGACAGATACCGCAGCTTTGGTTTTACTATCTTTCATTACAGCATGGTATAAAGGTGGTACTTGGTATATGATTGCTTTAGAAACGATTATTAGACTCGCGCTGTTTTTTGTTTTTATTTGGTACATAATGCCCGTTGTAGCACGTTGGTTTTTTAAACGCGTAACCTCGCAAACGGACGGGCAGTTTATGTTTGTTTTAGCATTTGTTTTCGTCATTGCAAGCGTGGCGCACTTGAGTGGATTAGAACCAATCATCGGTGCATTTTTAGCAGGTTTACTCCTGAACCGACTTATTCCCCACGCTTCGGTATTAATGAATAGGATTAATTTTGTGGGAAATGCGCTTTTTATCCCGATTTTCTTATTCAGCGTTGGTATGCGCGTTGATCCGAGAATATTATTTTCAGATTATTCCGCTTGGAAAATAGCTATTACGATTTTAATAACCGCTTATGCTACAAAATGGCTCGCAGCGTTCGTTACGCAAAAACTTTTCAATTTTTCTTCCACTGAACGACGGATTATTTTTGGACTCGGTAGCAGTCACGCGGCAGCAACTTTAGCAATTGTTCTGATTGGTTTTGATTTGAAAATTTTTGATGTTGCGGTTCTCAATGGCACAATTCTAATGATTTTAGTTTCGTGTGTACTTTCTACATTCATAACAGAAAATGCGGGCAAAAAATTAGCGCTTAAATACGATGCGGAGCGCGTGTCTGACATGGACGCAACGGAGCGCATTTTAATTCCCGTTTCTAATCCTGCGACATTTAGCCAATTAATTGATTTAGCTTTGCTATTAAAAAATCCGCAGTCCAACGAACCACTTTATCCTCTTACAATTGTTTCAGACGATGAAAATTCGCGACATACCATTTTGCTTAACAACTCAAAATTTAATGAAGCTGTAAAACACGCCAAAGCAGCAGATGTTGAAGTTTCGGTCGCTACGCGCGTTGATGGAAACATCGCGAGTGGTATCACTCGCGCTGTAAAAGATTTAGCAATTAGTTATGTTATCATTGGTTGGAATGGTAAACCTTCGATGGTAGATGATTTTTTTGGTTCGATTATGTCACAACTTCTGATGGCGCAATCTCAAATGGTTTTAGTTTCTAAAATAGTTGATAATTGGTCTTTACAAAGTAAGGAATCTGTTGAAACCGAAAAAGAAATAGTGAAAAGTGAAAAGTTAAAAGTTGTTAGCACGCAAAAACGCTCGACGATCAACGCTCAACTACCCACTAATTTGCGCGTATTTTTTCCGACTTCCAGCACGCGAGAAATAGGATTTAAAAAATGGTTAAATATTGCTTTCCGTTTAGAAAAACAACTCAATGCAACTATATCATTCTATGAAATCAGCGATGATTTAGAAATGCAATTGGGTCAACATCCTCTCTTGAGTGACTTGAGCGATAGAATAACGCATTTTAATTCTTGGATGGATGTCGAATTGTTAGAATTAGAAATAAAAAGTAACGAGCTTTTAATTTTTGTAAGTGCGCGCGAACAATCCGATTCATACGATAAATCATTGGCGAGATTGCCACGTTTGTTAGCAGAAAAATTTACACGCCATTCCTTTTTACTTATTTTTCCAGAGATTGGAAAGAGTGTATAAATTTTATTTTAGTAACGATTGATACAGTGCGTTCCATTGTTGCGCGATGACATCATTTTTAAATTTTTGTACAAATTTAAACCCTGCTTCACGCATTGTTTTTTGTTCCGTCGGATTATTTAAAAGTTCGAGTAAAGTTTTTGCCCAAGCATCCACATCAAACGGCTCAACAAATTTAGAATTTACGCCCGCTGCTTCCGCAAAGCACGAACCAGAACTACAGACCACTGGTACGCCGCAATATAATGCTTCAATAATCGGAATTCCAAAACCTTCAAAAACCGATGGATGTGCAAAAATTTCTGCGTTCCAGTAAATGCTCGGCATATCTCTAAAATCAACGACAGGTTTTAAATGAATGCGATGCGCTAAATTATTTTCATTGACGTAATTCTTAACTTCTGTGTAATAATCCGAACCACTACCAATTATTACTAAATCAGCGTCCGTCTGATTCATAATTTTTTCATACGCACGAATTAAAGTCAAAGCATTTTTCCGTTCGTTAATAGTTCCGACGTACAAGATGTAGTGTTTGGGTAAATTATACTTTTCGTAAACAGTTAAAAAATTTTTTTTTATGTCATTAGGATTCACAATGTCTAAATAATTACTAAAATTCTGATATTGTTCATGGCATGATTGGTAAATCACGCGAACTTTATTTGCGTCAATTTTATAAAACGACACAATGTCTCTCTTTGTTTGTTCACTGATAGCGACAATAACATCTGCAACTCTACACGCGTATCTTGATTTAAACGTAAAAACTTTTCTATCGAACCAACCATATTGATTAGGATATCGCAAATGAATTAAATCGTGAATAGTAACAACTTTTTTAATTTTTTTGGGCAGAAAAAAAGGTAATTCGTGCGAAAGACCATGATAGATTTGAATATCACTTTTTTTTAAAAAAATGCTAATACCTACTGAACGCCAAAGACTTTTAAAAAATTGAAATACTCCTGGTGGAGAATGAAAGATATATCCATCCGATTTTAAAAACTCTTTGATGCGTTCATTATTACTAAGTTTTGGCGTGAATAAGTGATACTCATTTTCAGGATAAAACTTTGACAGTGTTTGCAACAAAGTTCGACTGTAATTACCGAGACCCGTAAAATTTTGAAATGCACGTTTGGCATCGAAACTGATTTTCATAAAGTTTGTTCGATACAAATGAGTTCTAAAAATTCTTTGTCGAGATGTTGAAAATCAGAATCAGTCGTCATTAAAGGGGTATTTAAAACAGAGGCAGTTGCAGCAATCCGCAAATCATTTTTACCCATGTTGCGCGCAGAAAAACTTATTGGTCGGTTTTCTGATTTACCTTGACTGTACGCGTCTATCTCGGCGTAACGTTGAATAATATCCTCCGAATTAATATCAACAATAATCAGTTCTTCTAAAATTATTGATAATTTTTCCATTCTATTTTTGCCCCACTTATTTTTTAAAGCAAGTGATTTAAGTTCTCCTTTTACAACTACTGAAATAAATAATTTTTGAGGATATTTAAAAAATGAAAAATTGTTCGTTACTTCAGTGGCAAATAATGATTCTCGAACTAAATGAAGTACAATGTTTGTATCTAATAGATAATCCATTAATTACTTTGTAAGTTGGGATATTAATGATTCAATAGGTTCTTGTATATCCAACTCTTTAACCAAAGCATCCCATTTAGTTTTATCTTGTTTTTTCCACCCCTGCTCTCTTTTCAAAGTTTCAATATCAATCGTTTTACGTATTGGTTTTTTATTTAATAAAAATTCATCAATCTTAACGGTTTTATTTTTGGAACGTACATTATATTCCACCTGCGGTTCAGAAACGATATTATCTGTTTCTACCTCAGCTATTTTCTTTTCAAAATATTTGACGACATCTTCGAAAGAC
>JAYVVO010000355.1:0-4144 GCA_043786955.1 Saprospiraceae bacterium | reverse complement strand
GGACAAAATTTAATACTTTAGAAGCTGAATTTTACATCGAAACAGAAAAACATTATTTGCTACTCAATTGGTTTACGACGGCGTAAAGTGTTTGTAAGTAGTAGTTAGTTTGTGCGCAGGAAGGAAGCCCTGCGTTATAAATGGGTCATCCCTACGGCACTATGTTAGAGTTTCAAATCTCACAACGAGTACTTACATTTTAAATTTTAAATGGAATAACGGGGACATAAAATAGAAACTGTTTATTCAGAATTAAAAAGAAATAGCGATAAAATAGTGTTTTAATTAAATGATAAATAGAAGAGCTTGCAAGGTGCAGGCTCTTCTATTTATCTTAGATACCCTTTTAGATAAATAATTCATCCATTCGCACATATTCCACATATTAAAACAATACAAAAAAAATAAAAAGACGTGCAATAATCAATTTTTCTTACTTAATTTGTCATGTAATACCAATTGCGCAGACTTTGTCTGCGCAATTGGATACGCTTGATTTTAGGCTCAGCTGCTCGCACTATTAAATGTTAATGCGTTTAGCCGATGTGAATGAGCGACAATTTTATGAAATTGAAGCCGTACAAAATAGTTGGACATTACGTGAATTAAAGTGACAATTTGATAGTGCATTATATCTTAGATTAGCTTTGAGTGCAGACAAGATAGGATTAACAAAATTAGCCAATCAGGGAAAAGTCCTTTTACCAAGCGAAGAAGATCTAAAAAAAATCTTAGAAGAACGATTAAAACCCTAATTTCAATTTTTAAATGCTATCTAATTTACCATGACATACGATCCACTTTTTCAACTTATGCAAACGCTGACGAAAGCTGAGAAGCGAAATTTTCGCCTCTACGCTACGCGTCATCAAACGAGTGAAGACCTAAAATTTATCCAGTTGTTCGACATTTTGGATAAACTCAAAACGTTGGATGAGGCATTCGTTTTGAAAAAAGCACCCGATATAAAAAAAGAACAACTCTCGAATCTTAAAGCGCATTTGTATAAACAGTTGTTGGCGAGCTTGCGCATTATCAATAAAAATAAATGTGCTGATATTGAAATAAGAGAATTGATTGACTATGCGCGCATACTTTACAATAAAAGTTTACATCCTTCGGCGCAGCGCATTTTAGAGCGCGCCAAAAACATGGCGGAAATAAATCACGAAAATATATTATTGTTTGAAATTATTGAGTTTGAGAAACTCATCGAAAGTCGGCACATTACTTCAGCCATGGAAATACGCGTAAACGATTTAGCCACAGAATCGCAAATAGTGATGAAGCGAATTTTAAATACGGGGAAACTTTCAAACTTAGCTCTACAGCTCTATGCGCAGTATCTTCAGAAAGGACACGCTAAGAACGATGAAGAATGGAAGAGTGTCGTAGCTTTTGTTTTTGAACAGAAAAAAAACTTGCCCCCGATTTCTGAGATGGCTTTTTTTGAGCGCGTGTATTTATATCAAGCAGAATCGTGGGCAGCATATATCGGTCAGCGATGGAAAAATTATTACCGCTACACGTATCGTTGGGTAGAAATGTTTGAGAACGAGCCGCACATGAAAGTGAACGATACTGCTCTTTATTTAAAAGGTATTTACAACGTCATGAACGCTCTTTTTTTAACGCTCGATTACTCGCGCCACACACAAATTTTAGACAATACGGAAAAATATATCGCTAAGCATACCGATATTTTGCACGATAGCACCATGCTTTCGGCGCATCATTTATTGCTCACGGCGCGGATTAACAAACATTTTTTGGATGGTAGTTTCGCTGAAGGAATAAAACTCATTCCCGACATTGAAAAATTTATTAAGAATAATATTGTCGCACTCGATGAGCATCGCATTTTAGTTTTTTACTACAAAATTGCGTGTCTGTATTTTGGGACAGGAAATTTCGATAAGTGCATTGATTTTTTGAACAAAATAATTCAATGGAAAGCAGGCACGCTGCGCACCGATATTCAATGTTTCGCACGAATGTTACACCTGATTGCGCACTATGAAAAAGGGCATTACGCGCTACTCGAATATTATACAAAATCGGTGTATCGGTTTTTGTTGAAGCATGGCGATGTAAACGCAGTGACGCAAGAAGTTTTAAAGTTTTTGCGCAAAGCACTTTACACGCCACAAAAAGAATTACGTCCTGCGTTCATTGATTTGCGCAACAGGCTTTTAGAAATTTCCGACAATCCGTATGAGCGTCGCTCATTCGTGTATCTCGATATTATTTGTTGGTTAGAATCTAAAATTAAGAACAAAAGTATCGAAAGTATCAGTAAAAAGAATTTTCTTGAACGCGAATTAAGGAGTATTCGGTTTGCTGCTACTTGAGTGTGGTTTACAGACGTTCGGAGAACTTTTAAAGTTCCCCGAACGTCTGTAAGAAAGCGGCGCTAATTTGATACACAGAAGTTAATCGTCGAGAAATAATACGGTTTGATTTAAATAAAAACAAAGAGACGTGTAATATCGCGTCTTTTTAATTGTCTGTAAAATACGATTAATCGCGTCGTTACGATTAACTTCGTGGCTTCAAAAATAGAAATTATGGCAGAAAATATATTCAGTGCGCGTTTATTAGCGGTTCAGCAATTTTTAAAAAAAGAAGGACTCCAAGCCTACATTCAACCTTCGAGCGATAATCATCAATCGGAATACGTGGCGGATAGATTTAAATTCAGAACGTGGCTTTCTGGTTTTACGGGTTCGATGGGAATTGCCGTTATCACAGAAAAAAACGGTTATGTCTGGACAGATTCGCGTTATTTTTTACAAGCTGAAACGGAACTTGGTGGCTCGCATTGGCAACTAAAAAAACAAAAATTACAAGCCTCTGCAGAACACATAACTGCATTAGCGGAAGAATTAATGCCGAACAGTCGCGTAGGTTGCGACGGTAGTTTATTTTCAGTGTCAGAAATAAATCAAATAAAAAAAGTTTTCAAGAAAAAAAATATCGAACTCGTTACTAAAATTGATATTGCTGCAGCCATTTGGAAAGACAGACCCGCTGCGCCTGCTGAAGCGGTTTTTATTCATCCCGAAATTTACGCGGGCATATCTGTTAAAGAAAAAATAAACATAGTGCGCAATAAAATTGCAACCGACGGCGCAACGCATTTAATTGTTACTGCTTTAGATGAAATTTGCTGGCTTCTCAATTTGCGCGGATCGGATGTAGAGTCTAACCCGGTTTTTTATGCGTATGTGGTGCTCGATGCAAAATCGGCGCATTTATTTATTGATCCGACAAAACTCGATGCTGCGGTTTCAGCGTATTTAAAAACCATTGGCGTTGAAATTTTACCGTATAACAGCATCACAAATTTTCTTGGCGAGTTATTTCCCGTCACCGATATTGTAGAAATGGATCCGACAACGATGGCGTTTTCGCTCAATCAAACTATTCCACAAGGCGTAGAAATTATGGAGCGCACGTCGCATATTTCGCAACTCAAAGCTATAAAAAACCCGATTGAAATTGCGAACATACGCAATGCGATGATAAAAGATGGTGTAGCGTTAGCAAAAGCATTTGTGTGGTTGGAAAAAACGTTAGAACATCGAACCGTGAGTGAATATGAATTGGCTTCGATGTTGGCGCAATTCCGCAGTGAGCAAGCGCATTATTATGGCGAAAGTTTCGACGCGATAATAGGTTATAAAAGTAACGGCGCCATTGTGCATTACAAACCCGATAGTAAAACGTCAGCACAAATTACGAACGAAGGAATTTTACTGATTGATTCTGGTGGACAATACGCCGATGGCACAACCGATATTACGCGCACAATTTGTCTCGGCGCGCCGACTGCGGAACAAAAATTGCATTATACTTTGGTTTTGAAAGGACATATCGCATTAGCAACTGCTGTTTTTTTGCAAGGTACGCGCGGTATTCAACTCGATATGTTAGCGCGCGCGCCACTTTGGCAAAACGGATTAAATTATGGACATGGAACAGGTCATGGCGTTGGTTTTTTTCTGAATGTGCATGAACCGCCGCAAGGCTTTGCACCTTCTATGGGCGCGCGCGGCACAACCCCGCACGAACTCGGTATGATTACGAGCAACGAACCTGGTTTTTATAAAGAAGGTTCGCACGGTATCAGGATTGAAAATTT
>JAYVVO010000354.1:0-11502 GCA_043786955.1 Saprospiraceae bacterium | reverse complement strand
CGCAATATTAACATGCTTTAATTTTAAAAATCTATGACTTTGCTTAATCAATTCCAACAAAATATTTTTCGATCGTTTATTTGTTTTTTCTTTTTCGTATTTGCCGTTTCAAATGTGGGTGCGCAAACGACCGATACGACAACGGTTTTGAAAAAATTAACAGATCTTTATGCTACGTTTCAGAAACAAAATTCGGAAGCTAAAAACCAAAGCGAAGATTTAATTAACTTGAAATTACGGGTTGAAGAAGACGTTAAGGATGCAACTGAAAAAAAAATGCCTAAGGCAGATCGTTGGGTATTGCAAGCAAAATTAAATAATTTAACGCTTCAGATGGATTCATCGGAAAAAAAAATAGCATCAACCAAATTGATGTTGGACGATATTACCGATCTTTTCAACGCTAAATACGAAAAGCAAAAACGCTTCGTTGATCGTTACGAAAAAAAATATGGTGAAATTACACTGCCGAACGGCGCGCAATACGAAAGTGTGCTTCAACCCGCACAACAATCAACCGATGTTGTAAATAAAACGGATAAATTACAACAACTCGAAACTAATAGCATTAATGCGGAAATTGTAATAGCAACTGGCGGAAATGTCGAAAAGACTGTGAGCGAAGCGAGTGATAAACTGACACCTAAAATTAAAAAGCAACGTATTGAAAAAGTAAATTCTAAAAAAGTTGAAACGCCTAAAATATTATATGCAGCTTACAATGTCACAGGAGACGTGATGATTTCGCCACCGAATTTGCCTTGTAGCATTGCATCGAATGGTGTTGATAATTTTACAGGAAAAACTAAAAAAGAAACAACGCCCCAAGTTTTACTCACTTTTACGGACGATTTTATGCGCCCACAACTCAAAGATAAAGAGTTTGTAACGTGTATGGCTTCTGCCTCGCGCTTGCAAGGTGGTTTTTATTTTCTGACTTTGCGTTTTGAAATTGCTACTAAAGAAGCGCAACGTTCGTTCGGGTTTTTAGATCGCGGTGTTCCATTCAGTTTTAAATTGCTCAATGGCAGAAATATTAACTTGCCGAATACTAAAACTGACATTGGTGTAGTTGATGTGCAAAAAGGAACAACAACTTATGTGGCTACTTTCCAACTTTATAGTAGCGATGTCAAAAATTTAACTTCCGCCGAACTCGATCAAGTGCGCGTTGCTTGGAGTGCTGGTCTTGACGATTATGAAATTTACAACATTAATGTGCTGCGCCGCATTTTTGCCTGTCTTGAATAACAAACAAAAATATTAAACTTACAGAATTTTATCGTTCTGTAAATTCCGATTAAAAGTGGTTTAAAAATTGCAGTTGTTCAGTAAACATACTGCTTGATTACTCTTAATGTTTATTGGAGATTTTTAAAAAATATTGCAAAACCTTGCGGGCGCAAATTATTATGTCTCAATGTTTTCATCATTATATTTTTAGGATTTAAATCCACGCACGCACAAAAAACAATTGCCGAAAATAATATAGGAAATAGCAATGCGCAAGCGCGCATCGGTATTGTGTCACAAATGCCGTCGCGTGCAGAAAAAAATTCGCCCAAAGAAATTTTTTATTATTGGTTCAAGAGCGGGCAAGTTTTAAATAAAGAACAAAACTGGTTTTCTGCGCGCAATGCGTTTGAAGAAGCCTACAAAGTTTCAACACGTGTGAGCGATTCGGCGCAAATAAATACTTTATTGCTTTTGGGGGAAGTCAATACACAACTTATAGAATACACCGTTGCCTTCCAACAACTTTCAGAATGCGCGCTCATAGCTGAGCGTAGTCATCGCTATTTTGAAGCTCAATTAGCATTTAAACTTTTAGGTGATGTGTTTACTAAGTCAGAAAATTATGCTTTAGCCCTCATTAATTATAAAAAAAGTTGGTCAATCACAAATTCCTACACCCCTTTGGAACTGCGCGTTCAATTTTTGTGTCGTTTGACAGAGGCAAGTATGAAATTGAATAAAAACGAGGAAGCGAGCCAGTATATAAATGAGGCAGAAGGTTTAGTAGAATCTAAAATTAAACCGCAGGGAAGTAATTTTGAAAATACAGTTTTACTGATTAACGTTCTAAAATCGAAAAGTAAATTGCAAGTTCAATTGAACGACACACAAAGTGCACTCAAATCTTTAGAGGATGCGGGTAAATTGTGCGAAAAAATAAAAGATGACTTACTCAAAACAGACATTCTTTTAGAAGAAAGCGAAATTTTAAACCGTACGGATAATTCTGAATTAGCTATTACAAAAATTGCTGAGTTTCAAAAAACTTTGCACAATAATTTATTACTCGCGCGAACAAAAATTTGTTTAGGCGATATTTTTTTTAATCGCAAAAATTGGAACGCAGCGCAATCGCATTTCGAATTCGCAGAAAAAAATTTAGTAGGTTGTTGCGACACGTTTTTATTGCAGCACGTTGCACATCAACTTTTTTTATCGCACTTAAACCTCAATAATGCAGCGAACGCCAAAAAATATTTTTCTTCCGATACAACTTTGCAAGTTACTACGCACCATTTAGAAAATAAACAGCGCGAAGAATCCATAAAATTGAATTTCAACAACACCTATCAAGAAAATGCACTCAGCACTTTAAAAATGCGAGACAATCGCTTTCTACTCATTTTTGGATCAATCGGTGCAATGTTGCTTGTCGTTTTGTTAAGCCTGATTCTGCAAAATCGCACCAAAAATTACAATCAACTCATGCTGCGCAATGCTGAAATTCAAAGCCAGAATAAAAAATTAGAAGAATCGAACGAGATACTGACGCAATTTGCTTACGTTGCTGCGCACGATTTAAAAGAACCGCTCCGCAGCATTGGTAGTTATATCGGCATTCTTCAAATTAAATACCTGAAAGATTTACCACCTGCTGCCAGCGAATATATGCAATTTATAAACAGTGGCGTAAAAAGAATGTACTTGCTCTTAAACGATTTACTCGAACTTTCGCAAGTTATTCGCCAACAACCGGGCGCAGAAGTTGTTCGACCTGAAGAAGTTTTGAATGATGTGCGCGCTAACTTGAATAGTGCTATTGAGCTCAAACACGCGCAACTCGAATACACACCTAATATGCCAGGTGTGCGCATGAATCGAAATCACTTGATACAATTATTTCAAAATCTCATTGGCAATGCTCTAAAATTTACGAACGACCAACCGCGAGTGCGGGTTTATGCTACCGAAGAACTAAGTCGTATCATTTTCACCGTTGAAGACAACGGCATAGGTATCAAAAAAGATTATTCCTCCAAAATTTTTGTGCTTTTTCAACAACTCAATAAAAAAGGAAGTTATGAAGGTACGGGTATTGGTTTAACGATTTGTAAAAATATCGTCGAAAAATATAACGGTACTATTTGGTTCGAGTCGGAAGAAAATGTTGGTACAAAGTTTCATTTTTCTATTCCAGTATAAGTTTTTTTGCCAAATTTTCCGCCAACGGAATCATTTGTGGCGTACCGATGTCGTACCAATCGTCCGTATTGTGCGCAAAGCCGATAATTTTTTTGCTGCTACATTGCGCCAAATACCAATCTATCATACTAAAATAATCTTCAAGGGGTGCAGTTTTCAAAAAGCTTGGATTCATGACGTGAAAACAACTGAAAGAATACGCGGTGAGTTCTGGTTTTGTGCGCCTAATTTTAATCTGTCGTTTTTTCATATTCGCCCAACCGCACAATCGCAACGCGTCGTCATGCAACATATAGCGCGAAGTTTCTCTACTCTGAACAGCATAAGTCACGGCAGCTTTGGTTTTTACGTGCTGTCCGAGCATAGCATTTAAATCAATTTCGCACAAAATATCGGCGTTACAAATAAAAAAAGGTTTGTCGTCGTCGAAAAACCACGCTGCGCGTTTCAATCCACCACCTGTTTCTAACGGTTGCTCTCGCTCAATAGAAACTTCAATACGAATCCCAAAATGATTATTTTTTTCTAAGAAATTAATTATTTGTTCCGCAAAATGATGCACATTGACAATTATCTCTGTCACACCAAAATGTTTTATCAGTCGGCGAATATTAATTTCGAGCAATGGCACACCTGCTACTTCTATCAATGCTTTAGGTGTATGGTCGGTATTCGGCGACATACGCGTTCCAAGTCCCGCCGCGAAAATCATAGCCTTCATTTTTTTCTGGACATTATTAAACCATCTCGTAAAGGTAATAGTACTGTTTCTAATCGCACATCGCTCACCATTTTTTTATTGAATACATCAATCGCACGCGTATCGGTGTCGAACACTGCGTCCAAAACTTTGCCACTCCATAAAATATTATCGGCAATAATCAATCCGCCAATGTGGACTTTATCAATAACGGCATCAAAATACGCGGCGTAATCGCGTTTAGCTGCATCAATAAAAACTATATCGAATGTTTCGGCGAGTGTTGGAATAGTTTTGAGTGCATCGCCGTGAATAATATCAATTTTATTATCTAATCCTGCTTTAGAAATACATTGCTTTGCAATCGGAATAACTTCGTCATTCACTTCAATGGCAATAAGTTTTCCATTTTCTCTGAGTCCTTCAGCCAAACAAATAGCGCTGTAACCTGTGAACATTCCGATTTCTAAAATCCGCGTCGGTTGCATCAAGTTTGAAATAAGACTCAAAAACCTACCTTGCAAATGTCCAGAAAGCATGCGCGGTTGCAGCGTTTGCAAATGTGTTTGTCGCACGCAATATTGCAACGCTTCCGATTCAGGCGAAGTATGATGCTCAGCGTAGTGATTTAAAGCGTCGGAAATAAAATTCATTTCATCAGATTTAAACAAAAAAGGCTACCAATTTGGCAGCCTTTTTTTTGGGTGGGCGATGAGGGATTCGAACCCCCGACCCCTTGTGTGTAAAACAAATGCTCTGAACCAACTGAGCTAATCACCCTTTTATTTAAAAAGTTTGCAAATATACTCTCTAATTTAAAAACTGCAAGTAGTTTTTAAAAAATTGCAAAAATTAGTGTATTTAATTAAGCTATCCTATGACGTTTCAGCATTGGAATTAAAATTTACATCAGCGCAAGCGTCATTTTAACATCGTTTGCATCGAATAAAACAGAACCATGCGCAAATTCTTTTTCTTCTCGGAAGCCATGCGTTTTGTAAAGTTCAACAGCTGCAGCTAATTTCGGATTCGTAATCAGCTCAATCGTTTTAGCTTGCAGATCGCGCGCAATATCCATAGCATGCGAAAGTAATTGTTTGCCAATATTTTTACCTTGAAACTCAGGTTTTACCGCCATCAAACAAATTTCGTATTGTTTTAAATTTTTGCGCAAAAGCACACACGTACCTACTAAATTACCTTCCACGGAAGCCACAAAAATTTTTCCGCCTTTAGCTAAAATACTTTCGTCTGGATTTTCTAAAAGGGATTTATAACTGCCACCTTTACTTTCAAACTGCTTTATCCAAACTTTATTAATGGCTTTAAAATCGGCAGCGTTTTCAGTTTTGTAATCGCTAATGGTTGCTAGTAATGTAAGTTCCATAATAGTTGTTTTTATAGGTAAAATAAAAATGAATAGAAGTAGTGCTTAAATTTTTGCCTTTCTGCAAATATTTTACTACTTTTAACATCAAACTATGAGAAAGTGTTTAAATGGCATACATATCCTTTTGTGCGTTTAGTTATTCCGTTAATTATCGGGATTATTTTTTCGCGCTGCATTGACATAAATGAAACACAATTTTATGTGTGCATGGCATTGTGTTTTTTTCTGAGCTGCTGTTTGGTGTTTCTACATTTCAAACACACCGTACCACTTAAAACTATTCTATATGGCAACGTTTTGAGTGTTTTAATTATTGGCATTGGCGTAAATTTAACGTATGTCAATAATGAAATGCACCGAGCAGATTATTTTGGTAAATTAAATTTAATCGCATCGCAAACCATTATCGGTCAGATAACGGATATAACGCCAACGGTAACAAATATGCGTTTATCGCTCGCTACGTCTGGTATAATTTTAAGTGATTCTTTTACAAAAAAAATAAAATCTGTAACAGGTAATTTATTGGTTTATACTCCACATGATCCTGCTATAACTTTTTATGTTGGTGAAGAAATAGCGATAAACTGTAAACCGAATAAAATTACCACGCTTCACAATCCGTTTGAATTTGATTTTGCGCAATTTTGGCACACTAAAAATATTCATTACCAATGTTTTATTCCATCTGCTGCTTTAAAAATTTTAAATGAAACCCCTCAAAAAAATATATTAAGTGCTTCGGCAGCACTTCAAACCGAATTAAGTAATTGGTTGCAACCTTATTTACAAACTCCTAACGAATTTTATGTTGGTACTGCATTAATTCTCGGTGCGAAAAACACAGAAGCCAGCGATATAAAAAATGCCTACATTCAAACAGGCGCGATGCACATTTTGGCAGTGTCGGGTATGCACATTATACTTTTATGGGTGGCTTTAAAATGGTTGGTCGGTTTATTAATTAAAAATAAAAAAGCGAATACACTGATTGGAACACTGACAGGACTAATTGTTATTTGGGTTTTTGCTTGCGTGACCGGTTTGGGCGCGAGCGTTTTACGCGCAACTGTGATGGCAACTTTTTTAGGTTTAGGCGCGCTCACTAACAGAAAAGGAAACGCTATAAATATGTTAGCGGCTTCGAGTTTTTTCCTTTTAGTCATTGATCCCAATTTTTTATTCGATATTGGTTTTCAGTTTTCCTATTTGGCGGTGTTGAGCATTGTCGTTTTTTATCCTCACATTTTTAAATGGTTTTTCTTTCGCTCTCGCATTCTGCGCGCTGCATGGGAAATTACAGCGCTCGGTTTCGCTGCTCAAATTTTAGTCACGCCGCTTTCACTTTTGTATTTCCATCGCTTCGGCACCTATTTTTGGTTGACGGGTTTGCTCGCCATTCCAGTTTCGACCGTGGCATTGTATGCTGGTTTATTAGTTTTTTTATTTCATCCGATACAACCCTTAGCGTGGTGCGCGGGTAAAATTTTTTATTTCTGCGTGTATTTAATGAACGTCATTATTTTAAAAACGGATGCGCTACCATTGGGCTCAATCAGTGGCGTGTATCTGAGTTTATTTTCAGTCGTTGCAATTTATTTAATTATTTTTTTTACTTACGGTGGCATCTATCAAAAAAAACTACGCGCTTGGAATCCTGCGCTACTATCAGTTTTAGTGCTTACAAGTTTTGGTGCATTTAAATTTCAAACAAAACACCAAAGCGCAATCTGCATTTACAATACGCCCAATAAAACGCTGATAGATATTTTTTCAGAAGATCAGTGTTTGACCGTAACGAATATAGACACAAGCAATTCGCGACAATTCAAACAGCTCGACCGCGCGACACACAATTTAAGAGAATATAAAAATGCACATCAATTTTTTTTGGTGCAAACAGATGATTCGATAGCAGTTAAAAAAATAGGATTTGCGAACGGCGTTTTGTTCGGAATGCCAGAACGTTGGCTTCTTATTTCTGAGCCGATTGAAAATTTTTTAAACGCACCGATTGAAAATATTATTTTGGCGAACAACGCAGACGTTTCTATAGATTCGATTCAAAAATATTTTTCACCCAAAAAAATTATCATTGACGCCTCGAACAAAATGGATTTTACAGAAAAAATATTAGACGGTTGCAAAAAATTGAAAATAGACGTCCACGATATTAAAAAGAAAGGCGCATACTGGATAAATTATTAGCCAACATACCGCATTTAAAAAAAATTATTTTTTATGAGAAACTATCTACAAAAATATTTTTATCACACACGGAGCGAACGCACAGGTACTATAGTTTTGCTCGCGTTAATTGCGTTGAGTATCGTCTTTCGTTACATACATTTAAATTCATCGAAAGATTCTAATGGCGCGTATTCTAAACAATTGGCGGAGCAAGCGCAAACATTTTTTCATAAAGAGGAATCCCTTTTAAATGTAACGAATGACGAGAGCGTTTCATTAAATCCCTTCAATCCGAACGACGCCACCAAAGAAGAATTAATTGCGTCTGGTGTGCCACCGCGAATCGCTAATATTTTAATTCATTACAGAGATAAAGGCGGCGTTTTTAAAACTAAAGAGGATCTGAAAAAAATTTATGGCGTTACTCCCACACTTTTTGCAGCTTTAGAATCTCGTATTATAATACCTGCCCCAAAACAATTTACGAATAATTATCTCCAAAATTATTCGTCTGAAACTATTGTGTCTAAAGCCCGTTTTGTAAAAAATTTTGACCCTAATAAAGTGACAGAGGAAGAGTTATTAGCGATGGGTTTAGAAAAACGTGTAGTTAAAATTTGGTTAAATTATCGCAACGCTGGTAAAATTTTCAGAAAAAAAGAAGATATTGAAAAAATTTATGGCATTACGCCTGAATTTTTTAAAGAAATTGAAAATTTCATTCAATTAAGTGACAATCAATTTATTACAAAAAATTTAGATAACTCGAATAAGTTACAAAATGCAAAATACAGTGCTTCAGAATCAAATTTCAAAATTGATATTAACACTGCAACGATGGAAGAGCTATTGCGTCTTCATGGAATTGGTCATATCTTTGCATCCAGAATAATAAAATATAGAGAAGACTTAGGCGGATTTGTCGCAGTAAATCAGCTTAAAGAAATTGAAAATTTACCAGATTCTTCTTTTAACTCGATAGCACCGCTACTGAAATTATCTGGTACAATTCAACAAACACATATTAACAAACTTAACATCACCGAAATTAGGCATCCTTACTTGACAACAAAACAAGTTTCGATATTAAAGCGTTACAAGATTAATCACGGCGACTTAAAAAGTTTAACCGATATGTCGAACTTAGGCATATTCAGTGCGCAACAAATAGATAAATTAAAGCCTTATTTGGCTTTCGATTGATACAGGAAGTAAGTAAATAAAATTACTGAACCACAACCCAAAAATTTTTAACATTATGCCGCTATAAAATAGTTTTTTCAAAAAAGGTGCACATAAGCATTTTTTTTAAAGCAATAAGGCATAATATTTTTTCACTTAATTAAATCAGAATGAAGAAGAATATCTTCAATTATTCGACAGCAAGTGTACTTTTTTTAACATCAATAGCATTTTTATTTACTTTTTCAAAAAAACATACTGAAGAAAAAGAAAAGAAAATTTTACTCAGTTCGCTTATTCCAGACATCACTGCTTTAACCGTAAAAGCTGACGGCAAGGATACCAAAAAAATCCTTCGCAAATTATATACGCGTGCTAACTTACAAGATGTTAGTCTACCAAAAATCAGTTCCAAGTTTTTGCAAGCGCTCGACCACCAAGAAAGTTTATTAAAAGACATTGGTGACAAACAAAAATTTGGAAACATTGACATCAGCACTTCCGACCTTCGTCAAGTTGTAGAAGCTATAAAGAAAATTAAATCGCCGCAAGAACTTAACGATTGGGTAGATATGTACCAAATTTGTGGTTCCGATATGCTTGGAAACGTGCGTTTCACGGGTTATTATTCACCCATCATTCGTGCGCGACACAAACGCGAAGTTGGTTTCGATGTTCCCGTGTATATTGCTTTGAACAATACGGAAGATTTACACGTGGTGTATGTGAGTAACAAAGATGAAATTCGTAGAATGCGCATAGAAGGATATTCGTATTTAGTTTTTTCCAACGACGATAGACAACTCGTTGCTTATGATGGTAATTCGCGCGCTATTGCGGACGAAGATAACGAGAATAATAAAACTTTAGTGACGCATTGTGTTTTCACACCCAAAGATAAAATTACACCAACAGGTTCAGGTAAAGTACCATTAACAGCTAATTATACAGTTGCCGTTGATGAAGAATTTATTCCGCTGGGTTCCGTTTTGTTGGCAGAAATTCCGATTATTGACGATAAAGGTAATTTAGTAGGAAAAGAATTGCGTTTTGTTTTAGCGCAAGACACTGGAAGTGCTATTCAAGGTTCTGGACATATTGATTTATACATGGGCGAAGGTGAAACTGCTAAACGCGATACGCGCTTTATGAATAAATATGGAAAAATATGGTTGCTACTGCCAAAAACTTCACAATTGCAAAATACGTTAGCTAATAATTTAGAAGAATAGTTTTTGTTTTGTTTGTTTATAAAGAGATTGTCGATTGGCAATCTCTTTTCTTATTCATGAACCTGTCCACCTGTTAAACCAAAACGCCGTTCGCGCAGTTGATACGTCAAGATAGCTTCGTAAAAATCATTCTTTTTGAAATCAGGCCAATACGTTTTCGTGAAATAAAATTCTGCGTACGCTAACTGCCATAGCAAAAAATTAGATACACGCGTTTCTCCACTCGTACGGATCATTAATTCAGGGTCAGGCATTCCAGCTGTCGAAAGTTCGTTTTCAAAAACAGCTTCCGTAATTTCAGAAGGTTTAATTAAACCTTTCGCAGCTTTTTCAGCTAATTTCTGAACACCTCGCATTATTTCCCACTTAGCGGAATAATTTAAAGCTAAAACTAAAGTCATACGCTTGTTATTGCGCGTTTTTTCTATCCCCTCCACTAATGCTTTATAGGTTCTGATTGGCAATTTTTCCATATCCCCAATAACTTTCAGGCAAATTTCATTCCGCATCAGCGTGTCTATTTCCGCACGAACGGCTTCAATTAAAAGCATCATTAAAGCATTAACTTCAAATGCCGGGCGTTGCCAATTTTCCGTCGAAAACGTATAGAGTGTTAAATATTCAATGCCAATTTCTGCTGCCGCTTCTGTAATTTCGCGCACAGTTTTCACACCTTCTCTATGACCTGAAACACGATTCTGCCCTTGCTCTTTCGCCCAACGTCCGTTTCCATCCATAATGATAGCAACATGGCGCGGCAATTTGCTTTTGTCTATATGGTTTACTTTTTCGCTCATTTTTTCTAAGTATAGAACGGAATAAATAACGCTCTTTATTTTTAATCGGCACTACTACCTGCAAATTTAATAAAAACTATTGAGTGAAAAATTATTTTCTTTCAACTAAAATAAAATTAAAAGGAAATCAATTTTTGATTTACTCGTTTGGAAATTTAAGGTTAATTTTTTTTCTTACAGCATCCATTGTGCGCATAAAATCTATACTTGTTTGGTGTGTCATCGTTGTGCTTTCTAATTTTCTTGTGCGCAAACATTCGCATACTTCAATAATCTGGAACTGATACCCAAATCCTTCAAAAGGCATTTCCATCGTTTCTTCTATCGGTTTATTTCTGCCGTCGTATCGCGCGATTGTAAAGCTTTTAGGGTGATGAAAACCTTCAGGTAAATAAAAAAAGCCTTCCTCGCAAAAAATCCAAGCTTGCGTTGGCATTTTAGCCGTAAACGCTGCGCTAAGTTGTGAAAAACCTTTCTCGTGTTCAAATTGCATTGATATAATTTCGTCAACGCCTGTTATGCTATTCATTTGCGCCTGCGCTTGAATTTTTTTGGGCATACCAAAAACAGCTT
>JAYVVO010000353.1:0-11506 GCA_043786955.1 Saprospiraceae bacterium | reverse complement strand
ACATTTTTGGAATAAAAATTTACCTGTACCAGAAATTTTTGCCGAAAATTTACGTGACGGTGTTTATTTGCAAGAAGATCTCGGCGACCAACAACTTTTTGGTTTATTGCCACAACGCGGTGAAACATGGAGCAATGAATTGATTGAATTGTATAAAAAAAGTGTTTCTGCTTTGGCGGATTTACAAATTTTGGGTGGTGCCGATTTAGATTATTCAGTATGCTATCCCCGTTCTGCGTTCGATAAGCAAAGTATGCTTTGGGATTTAAACTACTTCAAACATTATTTTTTGAAGTTGGTGAAAATTCCTTTCGATGAGCAGGCGCTCGAAGACGATTTCCAACGCTTTTGCAATTATTTGCTCTTAGCTGAAAGTGAATATTTTTTGTTCCGCGATTTTCAGTCGCGCAACATCATGATTAAAGGCGGCAACCCTTATTTTATAGATTATCAAGGTGGCAGAAAAGGCGCATTGCAATACGATGTCGCATCACTTCTCTATCAAGCGCGGGGTGCAGTACCGACCGAGGTAAAAAAAATGGTTTTCAATCATTATCTCGATGCCGTAGAAAATCATATCAAGGTTGATCGCCCATTTTTTACAGATTTATATTATGGCTTTGTACTCATTCGCTGCTTACAAGCTCTCGGTGCGTATGGTTTTCGTGGATTGTATGAACGCAAGGAGCATTTTATAATGAGTATTCCACCTGCGATTGACCAAATGCAGCAAATTCTTGGTATGATAAAATTGCCAGTTAAAATGCCAGAACTATTTCGCTGTTTGGAACTGATTTGCAAAAGCGATGAATTTGAAAGCTTCGATAAGAAAAAATATACGCACAGCCCGTTGGAGATTGATGTGAAATCGTTTTCTTATTTAAAAACCGGTTATCCCGTGGATCAAACGGGACACGGTGGTGGATTTGTTTTCGATTGCCGATTTATAGATAATCCAGGAAGAGTGCTGGAACTGAAAAAATTAACGGGTCGCGATGCAAAAGTGATAGAATTTTTTAAGCAATCGGGTGAGATGGACGCATTCTTAAATAATGTTTACAGCATCGTAGATAAAGCTGTTGAAGTTTATTTCGAACGTAATTTCGATAAACTTTCAGTGAGTTTTGGTTGTACAGGCGGTCAGCATCGTTCTGTTTTTTCTGCCGATGCGTTGGCAAAACATTTAACGAGTAAATATGGTGTAAAAGTTAATCTTTATCATGTTGAGCAAGAGAACAAGAGTTGGGTAAATTAAAAGACTGATTCTGCGGGTTTACAACTTTGTGATAAGTTCATCCTAAATTTGCTTATTGTTTATTTGAAATACACAAAAATATTGTTCAAAGATAATTATAATCGCCTGTTACTCATTGTAACTTTGGCTTTATTGGGTTTGAGTGTTTTATTTTCACTCGAAACATATTATAGCGATATAGCCAATGCGCAAAGCGCGGCACTATTAAGGTTAGAAGGTATTGCACAATCGGTAGCATTACAGATTGACGGCGATAAGCACGAAGCGATTACGCAAAAGTATTTCTCTACTGACGCTATTAATTCAAGTAAACAAAACGCGAATTACGATGCGCTGCACAATATATTGAAGAAAAATGCAGATGCAACCATGCTCAATACGCCGATTTACACACTCATTTTAGATTCGATGCGTCAAGAATTTTATTTCATTGCCACTTCCTCCGAAACGCCTTATTTCAGACATCCTTACCCCACATTTCCTCCACAACTCAAACAAAAATATAAAAATGGCGGAACTATTTCTATGTTTTCAGATATGCTCGGCACTTGGCTCTCCGCCTTTTCACCGATTTTAAATAGTCAAAACAAACAAGTTGGAATTGTAATGATTGACGAAAAGTTTGACGACTTCATTATGAAAGCAAAGAAAACGGCATTAATTCATTTGCTTTACGGATTACTACTTTCGCTTCCGATTATCGGTTTATTAGTGGTTTGGGTGCGCGGTGTTTTACGGAGCGAATCGGAGTTAAAGAATAAAATAAAACAATCGCTCGATGAAAATGTGAAAACGAATATTGCTTTAGAAAAAAGTTATGAGCAACTCTCGAAAGTAGAAACACAGCGCAAAGAAATGATTGCCAATATTTCGCACGATTTACGTACGCCGATAGGTAGTATTTTAGGTTATGTTGAAACAGTATTGATTCGCATGAAAAGCTTTGAGCCTTTAGCTTTGAGCAATGAGCTTCCCGAAGGCTCAAAGCTGATAGCTCAAAGCTCAAAGCTTCTGGAGTCCAGTATGCGCGAAGGCACAAGATTAAAAAAACTGATAAACGATTTGTTCGATCTTTCGCGCTTAGAAACGCCTCAACTCGTTTTACACAAAGAAAAATTTTCTTTTGCTGAAATTCTGCAAGACACGTTTATGGGTTATGAAAAAAAGTTTTTGGATAATCATATTACACATCGTTTAAAAATTCAGAATAATAACACTTTTTTTGTTTTTGCCGATATGGCGTTGATTAATAGATTGCTTCAAAATTTATTTGACAATGCGATTAAACATAATACTGTGAGCGTTGAACACATTTCATTGAGTGTGGAAAATATTTCTCATCAATCTTTACAATCTAATTTCCCCACGCGATTCTTTGAAGCAAAACTTTTTGAACAAGATGGAAAAATTAGATGTACTATTTCAAACTCAAGTGAATTTTTAAGTCTAGAAAACTTAGAACATCTATTCGATAGATATTTTACAAGTACTTCCGAAAACGGTGGAACTGGTCTGGGTCTTTCGATTGTAAAAAAAATATCGGATGTACACAACGCCAATATTAAAGTAGCACATGAAAATGGCGTAACAAGTTTTACGTTTGAAATTGATAAGCCATAGTATTTTTTCTCTAATCTTTCAGTGATTCCAAATTAAAATTTACGCGATTTTTTTATAAACGATAACTAAAAACTAAAATTAACGTTTACGATTAGCAATTACAGTTCGCTAAAAATTCGTAATGCGTCTTTCGTCATTTGCAATTGATTTTCATGTTAAGTTTATCATACTCCCCGTTATTTATTTTTGTTTGTTTGGCAGTCGGCATCGCGCTCAGCGTTTTGTTGTATCGTGGCGATTCGCGATTTAAGAGTCTTTCCCAAACTTTACGGACTGCGCTTTATATTTTGCGCGGCGCTTCGGTCAGTGCAATATGTTTTTTATTGCTTTCGCCGATGATAAAAACGCAGCAAACCGAAATTAAAAAACCTGTTGTTGTGATTGCGCAAGATGCTTCAGGCAGTATGCGCTCGGCGATAAACGATTCTACAACTGTAATCAATAAATTGAATGCACTTGAAACCACACTCGGTTCTACTTTCGATGTCAAAAAATTAAGTTTCGGCGACCGTGTACGCGATGGTTTCAATGCTTCGCAAAGCGATAAACTCACCAATATATCGGAAGTTCTGGATTATGTAACTGATAATTATTCTGAAAATAATGTAGCAGGAATTGTTTTGGCGAGTGATGGCATTTATAACGAAGGGACGAATCCGTTGTACAATGCAAAAAATTTAAAATCGCCGATTTATACGTTAGCCGTTGGCGACACAACGCCTAAAAAAGATATCGCTATTAAACGCGTGTTGAGTAATTCAATCGTTTACTTGAGTGATAAATTTAACGTCCAAATTGACGTTGCGGCGTTTAATTGCAATGGTGCGAATACAAACTTAACCGTTCAAAAAATTGATGTAAATGGTTCAGCGCGAACGGTCGGAACACCACAGTCTTTAAACATAAACAGTCCCGATTTTTTCACGACCAAAGAAATTACGATTGAAGCGACAGAAGCAGGAGTTAATCATTTTCGGGCAACTGTAAGTGCAATCAGTGGCGAATCAACGACATCAAATAATGTGCGCGATTTTTATATTGACGTGCTTGATGCACGCACAAAAATTTTACTTTTAGCACTCGCGCCACATCCCGATGTTTCGGCTTTGAATGAAGCTTTGTCTCAAAACAAAAATTATAATTTAACAACTGCTTACGCGAGTGAAGTTAAAACGGATGTTTCAAATATAGATTTTGTCGTGCTTCACCAATTACCTGCTTTAAATAACGGAGCAGATGCTTTTTTCTCAGCTATCAATGCCAAAAAAATTCCGCGATTATTTATTGTCGGTACGCAAACAGATTTAAAAAAATTGGCAGTGCAGCAAAATATTTTAAGTATTTCGGGTGATGGCAAACAGACGAATGACGTACAAGCAATTCTTAATAATAATTTCAATTTGTTCGAAATGAATGATAACCAAAGAAAAATCAACGGTTTTGTGCCACTTACTGCTCCTTTCGGAAATTTTAAAGTGACAGGAAACGCGCAAACACTTTACAATCAGAAAATAGGTAAAATCGAAACTGCTTTCCCGCTCATTGTTTTGGGTGAAAGCGACGGAATTCGCACAGGCATTATTGCTGCTGAAGGTTTATGGAAATGGCGACTTTTCAATTACGCGCAATTTCAGAATAATGACATAACAGATGATTTATTTTTAAAAATTATTCAGTATTTGAGCGTTAAAGAGGATAAGCGCAAGTTTAAAGTAACAACTGAAAAACAATCTTTCAGAGAAAATGAAACCATAAATTTTAATGCCGAGTTGTATAATAATACGTTTCAGCGCATCAACACGCCTGATGTAACGCTAACTGTGACAACACCTAAAGGCGAGCAATACAACTACACGATGAATAAAAACGGCGACAGCTACGATTATAATATTGGAGTTTTACCTGCCAATTTTTATCGCTACAAAGCCACGACTTATTTTAACGGACAAAAATTTGAAGCCGAAGGTGGATTTAACGTGCAAGCTATTCAGTTAGAGTTGACCGATTTAACCGCAAATCATGCTTTATTGCGCGCACTGAGTCAACAAACCGGTGGGGTGAGTTTGCCATTGAGTAGTGCCGAGCAATTGGCGCAAATTATTATCGCTAAAAAAACTAAACCGATGCTTTTTGCTACAACCCAAACGGAACCACTGCTAAATAAAAAATGGTTATTTTTTCTCATCGCTTCGTTTTTAGCTATAGAATGGTTTTTAAGACGGTATTCGGGGGCATATTAAAGTGAATTACACTTAGACTTTCGCAAAATTTGTAAGTTCGGGTTCGAAAACAAGTTATGTTGGGGTTTAAATAAATTTTATCAAAAAAAATGGGACTAATGCTAACGTGCTAAAAAATATTTCAGAATAAAAGCTGCTATTTACATTCTTGAAAATGAATTTAAGTATGACAAATAGGTAAATATTGTAAATTAATGAAAATAAAAAAACAAATAAATAAAAGAAACCTAAAAAATCAGTTGAATCTTTAGAAAATATTGTAACATTTAGAAACCAAAGGATAACTATTAAATTAACCGAAATTATAAAGCCAATTCTGTATCTGTTCATAACTTAGATTCAAAAAAAAGTAAAACCCATTTATTTATTCGCCAATTGCCCATTCGGAATCAATATATTTTCATTTCCAAGTGAACTAACTCGTTATCCGTATAATTTGAACTAAATAAAATTATAGCCTCTCACTCATCCTCATGATTTCTTCAAATTCAAATTCTGAAAGGGGTTGAACAGAAAGCCGACTCTGTTTTATCAAAATCATATTTGCTAAAACAGGATTTTTTTTTATGTCTGTGAGGAGAACTTCTTTTTTTAAAAGACTATCGAACTCTAATTTAACTGAAACCCACGCGGGTAAATCGGTTGTTGGGTCTTGAAAATATTCTTGCGCGACTTTGCAAAGTGCAATCGCGGCAGGTTTCGTAACGCTTCTATAAAATACGCACACGTCGCCTAAAATCATAGATTTTAAATTGTTCCGCGCTGTGTAATTACGTACACCATCCCAAATAACTTTTTTGTCTTTCTGAAAAGTTTCAATCGCGTACGATTCAGGTTCTGATTTTACGAGCCAATACATAATTACAGTTGTTGAGCCGCCAAGCATGGCTGCTCTGTGTTTTTTTTATTAGCCGCCAAGCATGGCGGCTCTGTGTTTTTTTTATTAGCCGCCCAGCATGGCTGCTCTGTGTTTATTTCGCGCTTTGTGGTGAGCGTCTCAGACTCAAATTTTCTTTATTATTATTCGCATACGATTCAAAGAAGCTTCGCCAACGCATTTTTAAAACTCCATTAATCGCTTCACTAAAAATGCTCATATTCATTTTAGAAACGCCTTCTACGCGATCCACAAATTTAATTGGCACTTCTGATATTTTGAACCCGAGACTGTAGGAAGCGAATTTCATTTCTATTTGAAAAGCATAACCTATGAAACGAATTTTAGAAAGGTCAATCGTTTCTAAAACAATGCGTTTATAGCAAACAAATCCTGCGGTAGGATCTTTGACAGGCATTGACGTTATAATACGAACGTACATAGAAGCACTATAAGATAAAAAAATTCGGTACGTTGACCAATTTTTCACATCGCCACCTTTGACGTAACGACTACCAACTGCAACATCGGCTTCGTTTTTATCTAAAACTTCTACTAAGCGCACTAAATCTTTTGGACTATGGCTAAAATCGGCGTCCATCTCAGCAATATTATCGTAATTTTTTTCAATTCCCCATTTAAATCCTGCGATGTATGCCGTGCCAAGACCTAATTTTCCTTTTCGCTCCAGAATAAATAAACGATTATCAAATTCAGTTACCAATTTTTTTACAATTGCTGCCGTACCATCGGGTGAACCATCATCAACGACCAAAACGTGAAAAGGCGTAACCAAGTCAAACACAGCGCGTATAATACGTTCAATGTTTTCCTTTTCGTTGTAGGTGGGAATGATCACTAAATTCTTGGACACTAATCTTAAATTTTTTATTAGAACAACAAAATTAATATTTTATAGCGTAACAATCGGCATAATGTTACTTTTGCAGTCTTAGAACTTTGTTAAAATCCTTTAAACGATTTCAAAAACGCTTATTTTCTCAAATTTTATTTCTTTTAATATACTATGAAACGTCGGAAAGCCAACTATTTGTATTCTATTCTGGGTGTTGCGCTCGTACTTTTTTTGGTTGGTTTGTGTGGTTCGGTTTTGTTGTACATTAAGCAATTGATGCAAAACGAACAAGAGCAACTTACACTAATGGTTGAACTTAAAAACGATGCAGATACGTTAGAAATTGCTAATCTTAAAAATTTTTTACAATCTGATAATGTTTTAACAACGGTTGGTTCGTTAAAATTTGTTTCCAAAGAAGAAGCATTTGAAAATATGAGTCGCCAGTTTCCTGAAGAAGCTAAATTATTGAAAGATGGTCCGGTTCCGAATTTCAATTCGTTTATTTTAAATTTTTCGGGCAATGCAATGAACGAGCAACAATGGGATGCTTTGCAAATAAAAATAAAAGCCTTTCCATCTGTCAGCGATGTGTATTTAGATAAAAGTGTGCTGAGTGAACTCTCAGAAAATATTTATAAAATTACACTTGTCGCTTTGTTTTTAGCTTTTGCGTTCGTTATTGTTTCCGTAACACTCATACACAATACTATTCGCCTCAATTTATATTCCGATCGGTTTTTGATAAAAAATATGGAACTCGTCGGCGCGTCGTGGTCATTCATTACAAAACCCTATTTACAGCGCAGCATAGTGAATGGTTTAATCAGTTCTTTATTAGCATTAATGATTCTTGTAGGAATTGGTTGGTTTTCAAAAAATAAATTTTCATTTACAAACTTGCAGTTAATCAATTCTGAAACGCTGGTATTATTTGTCGGTGTAGTCGTTTTAGGCGTTGTAATAAGTTTTTTGAGTACGGTTTATGTCGTCAATAAATACTTGAAAATGCGTCTCGACGATTTATATTAAACCAATGATTGAATATTTTTGGGAGGATGCAAATTTTAAAACTAATAATTTTAACTTTGCGCCAGCAACAAAGAAATATTTTCGCGTTAAATAAAGTTTTATAGGTTTATTATTTTCTAAATTAAACATGGCTAAGACAACAAGACAGCGTTCAAACGATCCGAATCAAAATGCTGCACCGCAAACGTCGCGCACAGAGCCGAACATTTTGGCTCAAACTAAATCCTCTGCTGCACGCACTTCCAACGTTGCTGTAAACACACCAAGTTTGCGCGCAAAAAAAGGCGCCGGATTTTTTGGCAAAAAAGACGATCAATTAATTATCGGTCGCGAAAATTATAAATGGGCATTAATTGGCATGGCTGTTATGGCGGTTGGATTTATATGTATGTCTGGTGGCGCTATGCCATCACCCGATGTTTGGGATGAAAGTATTATTTACAGTCCTATCCGCATTATACTTGCACCTTTTTTAATTATAGCGGGTTTAGTCGTCGTCGTTTACGCCATTTTCGTGAAAGACAATTCAAAAACGGCTGCATAATCCAAACTTAAATTCACCAACTTTAATACACTTTTAGCATCAAGGGAAAACTATGTCATATCTACAAGCTATAATTCTTGCCATCATTGAAGGCTTAACCGAGTTTCTCCCTGTGAGTTCAACCGGACACATGGTAATCGCTTCGTCCATCATGGGAATTCAGAAGGATGAATTTGTAAAACTTTTTGAAGTCGTTATTCAATTCGGTGCTATTTTAGCTGTAGTTGTTATTTATTATAAAAATTTCTTCCAAGACTTTAATTTTTACTTGCGTTTACTTGTTGGCTTTATTCCGGCAATAATTTTTGGTTTACTTTTCTATAAGCACATTAAATCACTTTTAGAAAGTCCGTTAACCATTGCAATAGTATTAGTAGTTGGTGGCGTAATAATGCTTTTCATTGATGATTTTTTTAAGAAAAACGAAACGGGCAATAATAGCAAAGAAGTTAATTTTCCAAAAGCTTTTATAATAGGTTGTTTTCAAGTTTTAGCCATGATTTTTCCTGGACTTTCTCGTTCGGCGGCAACGATTGTGGGTGGTTTATCGCAAGGATTAACGCGGAAACGCGCTGCGGAATTTTCATTTTTTTTAGCGGTTCCTACTATGGCAGCAGCATCTATAAAAGATGGATACGAATATTATAAATCGGTTAAAGCAGGAATTGCGAATCCGATTGGTTTCGATGAAGCACTCCTTTTAATCATCGGGAACGTGGTGGCGTTTATCGTGGCGTTTTTAGCTATCCGTTCATTCATCTCATTCTTCAGCGAACGCGGGTTTAAAATTTTTGGCATCTACCGCATTATTTTAGGCTTATTTATTATTGCGTTGATAATGATGAAAGTTAATTTAGTCATAAATTAATTTGAACACCACGCTACCTTTCGATATCAACAACTTAAAAGCTGAAGGCGCAATGCTTTTAGTGGATAAACCTTTGCATTGGACATCCTTCGATGTAGTGAACAAATTGCGTTTTAAACTGCGCGAAATCACAGGTGATAAAAAAATTAAAGTTGGTCATGCTGGCACTTTAGATCCGTTAGCGACGGGTTTATTAATTGTTTGCGTTGGGAAAAAAACCAAAGAGATTGATTCTTTTATGGGTTTAGATAAAACCTATACAGGTACTTTTACTTTTGGTGCATCTACGCCAAGTTTTGATGCTGAAACAGAACCCAATGCGTTTGCAAATACTGCACATCTCAATTTAGAATTTTTAAAAGAAAAAATCCATTTTTTTCTCGGCGACATCAAACAAATTCCACCAATCTACTCCGCCATAAAAGTAGATGGCGAAGCAATGTATAAATCGGCGCGCTTAGGCATTGACGTAAAAATTGAACCGCGCAACGTGCGCATTAATTCTTTTGAGGTTTTAAATTTTGAAAATCCGCGTGTAGATTTTTTCGTTGAATGCGCTAAAGGCACGTACATTCGCTCACTCGCGAATGATTTTGGTTTAGCTTGTAACTCGCGTGCTTATTTAACTACATTAGTGCGCACAAAAATTGGTGATTATGACATAAAAAATGCGCTATCCGTTGAAGACTGGATAGCGCATTTGAAGAATTAATTTGCAAGACAAATTTTTCTATTTTCCTCTAGACAAGGATAAGACTAATACCAGTGCAATTAATGCTAAAAGTCCATACCATGAACCTCTAATAACGTCCCTTCTTCCAATTATATAAGCAATCAAAACCCCGATTACACTTAAAAGAAATCCTAAAACAAGACCAATAATTAAATCCGAACTTGTATCAGCTGTAGTAGCTTTCCAAGCCTCAGCAAGATTTCCTTTTTTTTCTGCTTTTTTAAGTTCGTGTTTTACCAAACCTAAAACTATGCGCTCTTTAAATGAAAGCTTTTTACCAATTTTAGTTTCGATAGTTTTTCTATCGCTGTTTATAATGTCTTCCGCCGTCAAAAGTTGCTTATCAAAAATTCCAGCGTTATTAATTTTTGATTTTTCAGTCCTTATAAGATTTGGACTTAAGGCAATGCTTGCCGATAAAGAGTTTACAAAAAACCCAATGAGTACTGTAAGTAAAAATACATTTTTCATTTTGAAAAAATTTTTGAATTAAAAAGTCTAATGAATAATAAAATTAATGAACGGTACAAATATAATTCATCTGAATCAATTAGCTCAATCTAAATTAAAAAAAAATTAACTATTTATTTAACACTGAATAATTATGTACTATCACAAGAATTGGCTGAAACTATTTGAAAATTTGTAATTACGCTTCATTACGATCTTGATTAGGGAATAATTCGTTTAAATCGAGCGTAAAATCTGGAAAAATAAATGATGGCATTTGCTCATCACTAACAAAAATTAAAGGGCGACCGAAGAGTCCATCTGTTTCAACATTAAATCGTATTACTGTTTCTGAAGTCGGATCAACGACCCAATATTCTCTCACACCTGATTCTGCGTATAAATCTTTTTTAATTTTCATTTCGCGCTTAGAATTACCAGGTGACAGGATTTCAATAATTAAATCGGGAGCACCCAAACAGCTTCTATTATCTTCAATTTTTTTTAAATCGCAAATGATGCACAAATCGGGTTGAACTACTGTATAAATATCTTTATCCGCTTTAGTTGACTTTGTTCTATCAAAAAGACGCACATCAATTGGAGAAGCAAATGCTTCGCACTTGTGTTTTTTAAAATGCCGATCAATGATAGTAGTGAGCCGCCATGAAAGTCTTTGATGCGGTATGCTGGGCGCAGCCATCTTGAAAACCTTTCCCCTAATCAACTCAAGTGCCTGTTCAAATTTCCAAGTTAGGTAATCCGCATAAGAATAATTTCCATTTAAGTCAAGTTGAGAAAAGTCTCTTATAGTGGTAGCCATAATCTTTTTTTTTCAAAGGTAAACGCTTTTTTAATTTTCTTAAGTCTGTTCAGGTACTTTGAATAAAATTCTCGTCAATAAACGCACAAAAAATATGCCCAATAAGAATGTGCATTTCTTGAATACGTGCTGTATCGTCTGAATCAATCACAATCGGCAAATCAACCAAATTTTTCAATGCGCCACCTGATTTACCGAGCCAACCAAT
>JAYVVO010000352.1:0-4151 GCA_043786955.1 Saprospiraceae bacterium | reverse complement strand
TTTAAGAAACTTTACCCAATTATCTATCTATACATTTTTTAATGGCTAAATAGTTATTTTTAATCTCATCATAACTTAACATTTTAATAAAAAACGTTCAAATGATTTAAAAAAACGAGAACGGTTTCATAAATAAATTTTGTACTTACATTTTAGGCATTAGTACTTTGTCAATAATATGTATAACACCATTAGATGCTCCTACATCTGCCATTGTAACGTTTGCGTCGTTAATCATTACCTTGCCATTTTTTACTGATACTTTTAGTTTGCCACCTTCTACAGTTGTCAATTCCTGTCCATCTTGCAAGTCTGCTGCCATAGTATTACCACTCACAACATGATAGGTTAAAATTGAAATTAGTTTCTTCTTGTTTTCAGACTTCAAAAGGCTGTCTACATCTTTTTGAATGTGCGCAAATGCTGCGTCTGTAGGAGCAAAAACAGTAAAGGGTCCTTTTCCCTGAAGTGTTTCTACTAAACCAGCAGCCGTTACAGCTGCAGCGAGGGTTTTGGCACTTTCAGAAGCAATACCAACGATATCTTTTTTTGTTGTATCTGACATAATAAATTAATGTTTCTCCTGCTACTGGCAGGCCAGTTATGAAATATTTTTCACTATGCAAAGGTGATATCTTTTGTTGTCTAAAACTTACACAATTACGGGAAAGAGTTGCAATATTCTTGGATTGCCCAATCAAGTTAAAAAAGTGTTGAAGATTTTAATTTGATTATTTACTCAAAAAAAAGCGAATTTATAACCCGCTGGTTCAGAGTATGTTAATGAATAAAGCAGTATTTATTGCAAACACGCCGCCGCTCGATTCAGTTTTCAAACTGAATCCTAGTATTTTAGCGTCTCCGACGCCTTTTAGAAACGTAAAGTTCATTGACATCGAGGGTATAATGGTAAAATGTTTGAGCCACGCGCTATTTTTGGTGTGTGGCTCTAACAAAATTTGTAGATGCACACTTAAAAAGTGGTCAAAGACCACAACATAGTAGGTTTCAGTTTGAAAACTGAAACAAGCGCGTACGTTTTTGGAAGATGGGATGCCAGCTAGTATCGGGTTTACATGAACTGTAAATTATAATTGCCAATACAGAAATAAAAAACAAAGCGCAAAGCCAATGGGATTTAAATATCATCTTACATGAGTTGTTAGTTGTTAGTTGGTCGTTGATAGTTATTAGTCTTTAGAATGTTTAAACGAACAACGACCAACTATTAACGAATAACTATTTACGCACAATAACGCGATTGGTTCTAATTTAGGTGCGTAGGTTATTAAATTAACTTAAAAAGGTTGCCCAAACAGGGCAACCTTTTTATTTTCTAATTAAAATGAATGAGTGCAAGTTATCTATTTCTTACAATCAAATTTACAATAGCGAGCAAAACGAAAGCACCAATGGCTGCCGTTAAAATGCCTCGCTCGCACTAAGTGTTATTAAAAACGCGCAACGCTCGTTCAAGTCTCATTTTATGAAGCTACGTAACTAAAAACTAAGATTTGAACGAATATAGAAAATTTAAAAATACTGCCCGATATCGATTAATTGTTTTCTAAAAATTAGTCTGTCAATATTATTCAACTTTAAAATTTTGATAGTTATCTCACCTATTTCTGTTAAACCATAAAAACAACCATCTGATATTTCAAAATGAGAATCCCAGATATCTTTTCTTGGATTAAAAAAGCGGATAAAATATGCGTCATCATTTGATAAAGAACCTATATCAGTTCCTTTGTGATAATTACAATCTGGACAACAAAAAGCTAAATTCCAAATTAAATTTAAACCACCATGTTTTATGCTTTTAATATGGTCAATATGAAAAGGGTAGTATAATGCCTTTTCTGGAAGTAAACAATATTCATATCGCCAATTTGCTCTTATTGCAACCTGTAATTTGAGTGCCTTAGATAAATTTTGTTTCATTTCGTAAGTAGGCTCAGTGCTTTAGCTTTTGCAAGACCAACAATTCTATTAACTAATAAATATTGCTCTAATTCGGTTTTTTCTTCAACAGTCAAACCTGCGTTTTTATTTTTATCTAAAAGAAATTCAAGCCTCTTTTGATTAGCCATTGAAGGTTTGTAATTTATAACTTTTAATGGCTCAGAACCAACAATCAGTGTAGCAACTTCGTCATAAATGCTTTTACTTTGAACCATATTCTCAATTTTATATTCAAATTTAAGATGTTTTCAGAAATAAAAAAATTAATTCCCCAAAATTGTGCTTTTAAATTTTTAAAACTATTACACTAAAGTCTAGCCGCTCGTTCAAGTCTCATTTTTTGAAGCTACGCAGCTAAAAACTAAAATTTAAACAAGTGTCACGCGTTTTTACAAACAATTTATACGAGACACTCTGGCTAATGTTAAAAAATAAAAAACGGTTAAGATTGCCAAGATTTGACAGCCTTAACCGTTTTTGCATTTCAAAGTATTGAAGTAAGTTATCTATTTCTTACAATCAAATTTACGATAGCGAGTAAAACGAAAGCACCAATCGCTGCCGTTAAAATGCTACTGATTAGACCCGAACCCAAACTTACACCTAATTTACCAAAACACCAATTGCCGATGTAACTTCCAAGAATACCTACAACGATATTCCCGATTAAGCCAAGGCTGCTACCTTGATAAAACAGGCTGCCGAGCCAACCAGCGATGGCACCAAGAATGAGCGTAATTACAATTCCTTCCATGTTTTGTTTTTTTAAGTTAAAAAATTGATTTAAAATTATTGTCTACAGCCTTCAAATGAAATCTGTTGAATAAAGTTAAATAGAATTTCTAACACTAAAAAATTTAGGATCAAATAAAATGTAAACAATGTAATTTTTTTGCAAAAATTATTTCAATTCAAACTTTTTTTGCAAATATGCGATCGCTTGCGTGTGTGCGTCCTCCGTAGCAGCTTTATCGAAAGCGGGATTACTTGGGTTTGCAAAAGCGTGATCTGCATCGTAGATTTTATATGTCAAACTTTTTCCAGCTACTTTCATGGTCGAATCAAACTGCTCAACTACTTTTGGTGAAATCCAGTTTTCTTTTCCTGCAAAAAAACCAATTACATCGCAGTTAAGTGTTTTAAGTTTATTCGCTTCCTTAACTGGCATGCCGTAATACATAATGCATCCTTCAGCGTGTTTACCTTCGAGGAGTGCAGAACGCAATGACCAACCACCACCAAAACACCAGCCGACGCTTACAATTTTAGCTTTTTTGCCTGCATAAGAAACCGCACCTTTAATAATACTTTCCAAACGCGGCTCTTTTACGCCACCCATAAGTTTGCCCGCTTCTTCGCGTTTTGCAGCAACTTTACCGTCATATAAATCTACGGCGAGAACGTTTACATCGCCTTTCATTTCAGTATAGTATTTTTCTGATTCGCGCTTGATGTGATCATTTAAGCCCCACCACTCTTGATAGACAAACAACCATTTGTTCGATTTCTTTTTGGCTTTGATGAAAAAACCTTTTGCTTTTGCTCCATCGGGCGCATCGAAAGTTACATTCGTTCCGCCTTCCAAACTAATAAAATGAAATGGTAAAGGTTCAGCGTGTGCGTTTCTGAATGCTGCACTGCCGCCTAAAATCTGGTAATCATCCATCGTCATGAGTTGACAGCAAGATTGTGCAGAAGATTTAAAAGTGAAAAGCGAAAAAGTGAAAAGTGAAAAAATTAAACTACGTTTTAAGAATGTCATAATTGAGAATTTTTATGATTAAATTAAGTGCTAAACAAAAATAAGTGCTTTAGGTTGTAGTTTTTTTATTAGCGAGATAAACTTTTTTTATCCAATTTGGAATAACTACAGCACCTAAGGCTAAATATAGATAGTACGACATTAATCGCCAGATGAGCGCAATAACCGTTGCGATTTCTACATTCGAGATAAAATCTTTCAAAAAAGGATAAAATAAACCTTCCGCAAAACCTGCGCCACCGGGTGTTGGCGAAAATGCCATAATGATAAACATCACTTGCAATCTACCATAAAGCAAAACATCGCGACCGATAGTAAGTTCGGGCGCATCAATGCCATAAATAATACACGCAATTAGAATAAATTTAAATGCCCAAGCGGCACAAGTCGCTAAAAAAGCAAATAAGTGTTCGCGCAAGCGAAT
>JAYVVO010000351.1:0-4190 GCA_043786955.1 Saprospiraceae bacterium | reverse complement strand
TTGATACACACGCGCACGTTTATTCTAAAAATTTTATTAACGATGTGGAACAGATACTTCAACGCGCTAAAGATGCGGGCATTTCACAAATATATTTGCCCGCCATTGATTTAGAAACGCATGAAGCGATGTTACAACTTGAAGCAAAACATCCTCAGTATTTGCAATCTATGATGGGTGTGCATCCGTGCAGTATTAACGCCAATTATGCTGAAGAAATGCGCGTAGCAGAAAATTATTTGAGAGACCGTACTTTTTGTGCTGTGGGCGAAATCGGTATTGATTTATATTGGGATAAAACTTTTTTAGAAGAACAAAAAAATTGTTTTATCCAACAAATGCACTGGGCAGAAGATTTAAAAATTCCGATTGCAATTCACAGTCGCGAATCCATGGAAATAACGATTGCAATTTTAGAAGAAAATAAATGGTATACACAAGGAGGTATTTTTCATTGCTTTACTGGAAACACGGAGCAAGCTAAACGCGTGATTGATCACGGTTTTTATCTCGGTATTGGCGGTGTTGTAACCTACAAAAATTCTGGATTAGACAGCGTCGTTCGCGATATTGCGTTAGACCATTTGGTTTTAGAAACGGATGCGCCGTATCTCTCACCGATTCCGCATCGCGGCAAACGCAATGAACCGAGTTATGTCAAATTTGTGGCGCAAAAAATTGCAGAGGTGAAAGAGGTTGATTATAAAGTTGTGGCTGAGACGACGACGCGAAATGCGCTTAAAATATTTAATAATGTTTGAATCAATACTTAGTTTTTTCGGATTAAAGTCTAAAACAGAGTCTATCAAGGCTGATACTTTAAAAGAACCTTATTCTATTAAAGGCTTTATAAATAGACCTAAGTAGTTGTTATTAAATAAACGACAATTAAAAATTTATAGTAAAAGTTTTTTGTGTCACGTTATTCGGAAATTATGGTTTTAGGAAGGCGAAGCCGACCTAAAACTATAATTTCCGACAGTTTTGTGAGGCTCAATGCCGAACAAAACTGAACAATAAAAGTGATCATTATATAATGCAGCCTACTTATCTGTGCTTTGTGAATCTTTAATTCCTTATGAACTTTGTGCTTAAAAAATCGCGGTACATTATTAGCACAAAGAAACACAAGAATAACACAAGAATAAAGATCCACAAAGACACCGTTTGAGTAAAGTTTGACTAAGTAAACTATTGCCCTGTTAAGTGTTTTAAATTAATCACCTCGCGCTCGGTGAGTGTGCGATACGTACCGCGCGGAAGATTTTTTTTGCTCAATCCACCGTAGTACATTCTATCGAGTCGTTCTACTTCGTAGCGCAGATGTTCAAAAATTCTGCGGATGACGCGATTTTTACCAATATGAATTTCGATATACAATTCGTTTTTACCTTCGTCGGGTACGAATTGCAAATTATCCACTTCGGCAACACCATCTTCGAGTGTCACACCTTTTAAAATTTCTTCAAAATCCGGCATAGAAATATTTCTATTCAGCACCACATGATACACTTTTTTTATTTTGTAACTTGGGTGCGCCATTTTTTGCGCCAAGTCGCCGTCATTTGTCAAAAGCAATAAACCCGTTGTATCTCTATCCAATCTTCCGACAGGAAAAACGCGCGTCTTAACGGTTCTGTTCACGATGTCTAAAACTGTCTTTCTACCACGTTCATCGCTTGCTGTCGTAATCGTATCTTTCGGTTTATTGAGCAAAATATAAACGCGATCTTCTTCGGGCTTAATCGTTTTCCCTTTATACACCACAATATCGTTCAATTTCACCCGATAGCCTGGTTCTTTCACCACTACTCCATTCACTTTCACTTCACCAGCTAAAATAATTTCACCTGCTTTGCGTCGCGCTGCAATATTACATTGCGCAACATATTTATTGAGGCGCATATCATTGATTTCGCTTACACCCGTTTCTTTTATTGTAGGTTTAAAAACAGGTCGCTCGCTCAAAAAAGTAGATTTTTGCGACAAAACGTTTTTTGGCACCGACGGCGATACACTTGCACGCGGATTCGGCTTTGAACCTAAACGCTCATTCGTTCGTGCGTTTGGTCGAGAGCTTGATCCTGTATTTGGTCGAGTGTTTGGTCGAGCGTTGGGACGTGAATTTGGTCGCGCTGGCGGTTTAGGTCGCATAAATAAAATTTAAAAGGCAAATTTACAATTTTTAACCTAATTAATTACAAATTCTTAATGTCACTCGTCGTTTTCAAGCTAATAAATTTTTATTCGTAATAATGCGTGTGTTTGTCACGTTTTATAAATGTCGTTTCTTTATACACACTAATTTCTTGTGTTGCGTAGAATAAGTCTATTCTTCAACAATTACTTAATTTTTTTCATCGAAAGATGTTATTACAAATTCTGGCGTGCTACTTTTGGTACTGTAATCAAAAATGACCGAACAAAATATTCTACCCTTTTCATCCAACAAGTTTATTGGTTCCAACAATACTCATTTGAATTAGTAATTTTCAATTTTTCAACACTAATAAAAGTTTATTTTTAATGGCTATTCTGATTTTTTTTATTGTACACTGGTATCTATCTGCCTTCTCTCAAACATTTTTTCTGCATCGTTATGCAGCGCATGGCATGTTTACAATGTCTAAAGGTTGGGAGCGTTTCTTCTTTATTTTTACATTTATCACACAAGGCGCATCGTATTTTAGTCCGTATGGTTACGGCGTACTTCATAAAATGCACCACGCTTACGCCGATACAGATAAAGATCCGCACTCGCCCATCTTTTCTAAAAATTTTGTAGATATGATGTGGGGGACTTATGTGCGTTTCAACGACATCATTCACAGAAATTTAATAACTGATACGCGTTTTACTAAAAATGTACCGAAGTGGAAATGGTTCGATTCCGTCGCCGATCATTTAGCAACGCGTGCTACATGGGGAATCGTTTATTTTATTATTTATTACAGTTTGGTGACGGTGTGGTGGCAATGGATTTTATTTCCAGCAACGCTTTTCATGTCGCCTATACATGGCGCTATCATTAATTGGTTTGCTCATAAATTTGGCGATAGCCCGTTTGAAATGACGAACACTTCGACCAATTTATTTAAAATTGATCTTTTCACGATGGGAGAAGGTTATCACAACAATCATCACCGTTTCGATTCCAATCCAAACTTTGGTGTAAAGTGGTACGAGTTGGACATGGCATATCCAATAATTTTAGCTTTAGATAAAATGCGCGTCATAAAATTGAAAGCGATTGTTCCTTCTGCGCAACATTAATCAAAAAAAAAAGAAATTACAACCGTTTATATCTTAATTTTGTTTCTTCAAAAAGATACAAACGGTTGATAGGTTCACATTACGACGGCGCACATACCGATTCTCAATTCCCCACTCTGCGAGATAGCTTGGCGATACCTATTTTGTTTTTGAGTATCGTTTGGGGTGAGCATGTTTTAGAATTTTTACTCAATTTCGATTTGAGTAATTGGGGAATTTATCCACGCGAAAAATTTGGCTTGCGCGGCATTTTATTTGCACCAATTTTACACGGCAGTTGGGCGCATCTCACATCTAATAGTATTCCGTTTTTAGTGTTGGCGACTTTGCTTTTTTATTTTTACAGAAGCACAGCTCTCGTAGTTTTCACTACTTTATATTTTGTCACAGGGTTTTTAGTTTGGCTTTTTGCGCGCGGTGATGTTTTTCACATCGGTTTGAGTTATGTTGTCTATGGTTTGGCATTCTATCTTTTTTGGTCAGGCGTTTTTAGGCGAACAGTGCGCAGAAGGATTATTTCGCTTTTTATTCTCATTTTTTACGGCGGTATTCTTTCTGGTTTGCTACCCACGCGCGAAATAATGCAAATGAATGTGAGTTGGGAAAGTCATCTCATTGGCGCGATCGTCGGTTTATTTTTAGCATATTTTTTAAAAGAAGAACTCGAAGCGGATGAAATTGAAGAAACTGACTTACCGATTGAAACACACACCTACTTTTTACCGCGCGATATATTTGAAAAAACATTAGCGCAACGCGCAGAAGAGCAAACTCGAAAACTTGCCGAAGAACAGTTAGAGCGTGAAAGACTAACGCACGAAGCAAGCTACAACACTACCGCCACGCAAAGTTTTAGCGAATGGTTCCGTAATCATAGTCTGTAAACGCACCTTTAAATTATTTTTTAAAAGTTTTTG
>JAYVVO010000350.1:0-4195 GCA_043786955.1 Saprospiraceae bacterium | reverse complement strand
TGCACTTCAGAAAAAAGGTAATTACATTGTCTTGAATACGAGTTTTGAAGGAGTTGGTGATCTTATTTTTGGCAATGAAAAAGTTTTTTCGAACGGATTTGTAAGCATTTTAGAAAAATATGCGACTGCTTATGCGCCTATTTTAGTGCCTTGGTTAAAAAGTAAAAGAGATGAAATTCAAAACTTGGATGAACTCTCTTTGCTTATTACCGAAATGGTAAGCAGAACCGATAAAAAAATTGTGTTGATGATTGATGAAGTTGATAAAAGCAGCAACAATCAATTGTTTATAAGTTTTTTAGCGATGCTGCGCAATAAATATTTGGAGCGCCATACATTTAAAACTTTCCATTCGGTTGTATTGGCGGGTTTGCACGACGTTAAATCGTTAAAACTAAAATTGCGCCCCGATGAAGAACAAAAGTATAATTCACCTTGGAATATTGCGGCTGAATTTAAAGTCAATATGAATTTATTGCCTGAAGAAATAATACCGATGCTCGATGAATACGCTAAAGATAAAAATATTAGTGTCCAATCTGAATTAGTCGCTGACCGCTTATTTTATTATACTTCTGGTTATCCGTTTTTAGTCAGTAAGTTGTGTAAAATGATTGACGAAGATTTTTTGCCCGAAAATACAGAAAAAACTTGGACGGTTGAAGACGTTAATAAAGCTGCGGTTGCAATAACAAAAGAAACGAACACCAATTTTGACAGTTTGATAAAAAATTTAGAAAATCATCCCGATTTATATGATTTGGTGTACAAAAAATTAGTCGAAGTCGAATATCAGTCTTATTATGTTTTCGATCCTACGGTTAGTCTCGGAATGATGTACGGTATTTTAAAAAATGGTGACGGCATTTCAATTCATAACAGAATTTATGAAGAAATTATTTACGACTACATGACTTCGAAAGCAAAATCGAAAGTGTTATTAGGCGAGTATAACGTTAATAAAAATTTCCGATTAACAAATGGTCAACTGAATATGGAATTAGTTTTGCTCAAATTCCAAACTTTCATGCACGAGCAATACAGTGGGAAAGATCGTGAATTTTTAGAACGCAACGGCAGATTAATTTTTTTAGCTTTCATAAAACCTATCATTAACGGTTCAGGTTTCGATTTCAAAGAGGTTCAAATTTCGGAAGAACGTCGCTTAGATGTCGTCATCACATATTTAGCACATAAATATATTGCAGAGCTAAAAATTTGGCGTGGTAAAGAAGCACACACCGAAGGTTTATTGCAACTGTGCGATTATTTAGATCGCGCAAAATTGGATGAAGGTTATTTAATTATTTTCGACCATTCAAAAAAGAAAACTTGGAAAAATGGTTGGGAAATTATGAATGAGAAGAAAATTTTTACTGTTTGGGTTTAAACTTCTGAATCATATTTAAGGCATTTCTTTGTTTCAATTTTTTTTTATACTTTTGTGTTGAAGATAATAAGTTTGGGTTCTACACTTTAGAGTTAAAAGAGTTAAAGTCGAATCGCAAGAAAATAATCAGATTAATATTTTCAATCCGTAGCTCAGTTGGTTAGAGTATTACCTTGACATGGTAGGGGTCAGTGGTTCGAATCCACTCGGGTTGACTTCTTTAAACCTCGTAAGTTTTTGAAACTTACGAGGTTTTTTTATTTTACTCCTCAATAGAATAATTTTGAGAGTTAATGGACATTTATGAAGGTTTTACCACCACAAATGTCCATTAACCCTTAAATGCTTAATAAAACAAAAAAAACGCGATGAAACTCATCGCGCTTTTTTTTATTTTTCGACATGCTTTCGCCCATCGCTGACATCTGACGAACTTTCAGCACTTTCTTTTCACTTTTAGCAGCGAAGCATCGCGTCGCTACATTCAATACTCATTTAATTGAGTGGTGTTCCATCTTGCGTTTGTTGCGGACGTTGTTGCGGCATCAATGCTACATACGGCGCAAACTCGTCAGCTAATTTTTTAGCGTACTCTGTATCTTTCGTTTCGTCAGCAAATCCTTGAAGCATTCTTGCTGTTGTTCCATCCATTTGCATTTCGCGCGAGAAACTTTCTTTCCGCGCTGACGCACTCAAAGAATTATAGAATTTGAAACTTTTCAATAAATTACTTTCGAGTTGCAGCGCAATTTTCTTCGCATGATCGGGTGCACCAGCGCGCGTGTAAGATTGCATCATGATGGCGGAATAATAATCGAAAGTAAAGTTCATGTTCGGGAATACTTCAAAATATTTATCGAGCAACTGAACCGCCTTATCATTCTTTTTATTCGTTATCAATTCTTCCACTTCGCGCATCACCAAAAATTGTGTTGTCTGAACGCTTGGTCCGTAGTTTTTGCTGATGAAGGTTTTTTCTTTATCGAAACCACCCCACTTAAACTTCGTCATGAAGCGATCGAAAATTTTGTCGTCTGCTACGCCACCTACACCAAACATACCTGGTAATTGTTGGGAAGGTTTTTTCTTTATCGGTACCAATTTAACGGCTAAACCTTCGAGTTGCAAATATTCATCGAGACCCAAAGTTTTTTCTTGGCGCGATGTTACAGCCCAATAAATCGGGCGCGTCATCGCATTATTAGCGATGATGTCGAGTATCGCAATATCTCCTTTAAGTAAATAATTACTGTTGAGCGTGAAATTCATTGTCGCAGGTAAAGTATCGGATGCAGATGCTAAACCATTTGCAACAGCTTTATCTTTATCAATAGGAATAAAAATATTTTTTGTCGGTGCATATGATTCGAATGTGTAACTTCTATTGGCAGCCAACGGATGATTTTCACCCAAAAATTTAACGACATCATTTATATTCATCGCAGGCGATTTGCCACCACCACTCGGATCAACGGGTAATTGATTTCGTTTTTCGCCACGCATCTGATCTTCAGAAATTGTCATTTTTATAGCAGGCGAATTATTTATTTTTCGACGCAACAAATCAATATACCAATCAACGTCGAGTAAACTTAAATTCACAACGCGCACGTCTGTTCTAATGTGTGCAACTTCTTGCGCATACCATAAAGGATACGTATCGTTATCGCCGTAAGTAAATATAATCGCATTCGGATCGCACGACTCTAAAAAGTTGTTCGCGTAATCTTTCGCAGCCGTGTGTTTAGAACGGTTATTATCGTCAAAATTTTGAAAACCCATAATTATTGGCGCCGAAACGACCAAAGCAAACGCCCCAAAGGATGCTAATTGCGGTGAAAGTTTAGCTTGTCGCAGCCATTCGGAAATAGCTAAAACACCCATACCGACCCAAACTGCAAAAATAAATATGGAACCGATGATTACGTAATCGCGCTCGCGCGGTTCGTTTGGTGGTTCGTTGGTGTAAACTACGATACCAATACCTGTTATAATAAACAGAGCGAGTAACGCAAGCATATCATTTCGGCGGCGCGTATAGTGCCAGATCAAACCAAAAATACCAAAAATAAACGGCAGGAAAAAATAGTGATTCCGCGAAGCATCGTTCTTAATCCATTCTGGCGCATTTTTATAATCGAACAAACGCGCATTGTCTAAAAGCGCAATACCCGATTCCCAATTGCCTTTACTTTTATCACTGGGTGTAAAACCTTGATCGAAATTTTGACGACCCACAAAATTCCACATGAAATATCGCCAATACATCCAACCCACTTGATAGCGCAAGAAGAAAGAAATATTATCTGTCGCAGTGGGTCTATCAGCAGGAATTTCTTGTTGCGGATTAATATCCATCCAATATTTGTAATAGTTCAATCGGTCGCCTTCACTATGGCTCATGCGTGGAAAGAAAACTTTGTCCTCGTCTTTATAAATAGGATCTACTTTTTTATCAACGACTTCATATTTATTACCTACTCGACCATATCTATCAGACGTTTCTTGATCTTCTACTTTCGCATTAAATTGTGGTCCGAAAAGAAGCGGACGCTCGCCATATTGTTCGCGATTTAAGTAAGGTAACAAACGCAACGGATCGCGCGCATTACTCATATTAATTGGTGGATTTGCATTGGCGCGCAAAACAACCATACCAATAGTTGAAAAGCCGATAATTGAAAGTGCTAAACCTAAAACGATGTTTTGAATAGCTGCGTTGTTTCTGCGGTGCGCAAATCGCAAACCGAAATAAACACCCGCACCCAATAAACCCAGCGTTAAAAATAAGCTTGGGATATTGAA
>JAYVVO010000349.1:0-4204 GCA_043786955.1 Saprospiraceae bacterium | reverse complement strand
GCGTTTTAGCTTTTATCGGTATGCCATCTTTGCCGTAAACAATCGTCATATTATCAGATCCGCTCGATAAACGATTTTCAACTAAGTTTCCACCGCGCGAAATATCCTCAACAGCTTGCGTGCTGAGTTCTTTTTTTTCGCGCAAAATGCGCACCATCGTTTCGAGTTTCGATTTTACTTGTTGGACTTCTCCCTTATCGTCTCCTTTAAGTTTTAATTGATTACCCCTCGAAGTAACCGTAACATCCGGATAGGCTTTCCGAATAATATTGAGTTTTACATTTTGTTCGCCATATAAATCGAGAAGACTGACATCTTCTACATTTAAAGTTATTTCGCTCAAACAGTTTATTTTTTTAGGTTAGAAACTTTTTTTTTGTTAAAAAATAAAGAAATTTATTTGTTTCTGATTCTGTACAAATATGCAACCCTTCAACACTATAAACCAAATGTTTTTTCACAATTCATACAAAATTTATACACACGTCTGTTCATTAATATTAAAATAGATTTTTGGACAAATAGTTTATCTGATTGGAGTCTTGTTGGCGGTTTGAAAGAAGTTTAAAAATAAAAAAAAATTTTTTTATTAGTCAGGCAGCGAATTGAAAATGCCAAACGTTATGATTACAGTTTGATAAAAGATAAAAATGCAGCCCCTAAACAATCCTCACTAGAATGCATGAAAAAACTATTTTTATAACAGAGTAATCTGTTTTTTAAAAAAGGGGCTGCCATCTTTTATTTAAACAATACTTAAAATCAAAGTTATTCCTTTGTCATCGTTTCTGCTACAATCTAAAATTATTTAACTAAAATTATTTTTTAGTTGATACTTGCAGAATTGAAATCCCAATGTAGGATTTTCAGAAAATTAATCATCTACTATATTTTAGAACAGAAATTCCGTACACTACAATTTTAAACTTGGATTTAAAACTTGTTTAATGTCCGCAAACGGAACGTACAGGTCTATTTCACCCGCTGCATAAGAAGCAATCTCGTACGGATTGTACATAAACAAAATCCCTTTGTTCGTAATACAAAAATTATCGGTGGCTTCAATTTTATTGTCGAACAGAATATTTGAGAGGGAATCTTTAGAAGCTAATTTAAATTTTTTTCGGAGCGATGTTTCCAAAGCTTTGTTTAAAATAGGTTTATAATCAGCACCAAAAACATCATTTAATATAATTACTTTCTTTTCATTTAAATTATAGCTCACAAGCGTTGTGCCGTGGTTTCCGTGCGCACCGCCTTCAAAATCGTAATTGGAAATCGCTAAACTCAAAATATTTTTTTCATTATACACCACATCTGTTGAAGTTAAGTTGGCGTAATTCATTGCAAAATACTCGTTGGTTGCGCTGAGTTTTTCGTCTTTAAAAATATCTTTATACATTGAAAAAAAAGAATCGCGATTAGCCTGCATAAGTGCAGCGGCATCTTTAAAAACAGGTATTTTTTTCACTTGCTTATCGCCATCATCTTCGGTAAGGCTAACGCTTTCTGGAATTTTTAAAATCTGAGGTATCAAAAAATCTGCCACATCTTTTCGAGAAGTTTTAGGAATTAATAAATTAATATCGAAAGTTGCAATAGGCGAACCGGCCACATTTTTAAACAGTTTAACAGAATCACTCAAACTATTATGCGTAAATTCCAACGCGTCGGAATAATTTTCCACTAAATTAAATGGCAATTTTGTTTTGAGAACGGTATCAATGAAATTCCCCGCATACGTTTGTGCATTCGTAAATTTTCCGTCAAATGCGATCGCACTCACGTCGTCGTTATCCCAAACAGTTAATTTTATGCCGCCCAACGAATCGCCGATACCAGAAACTTTATGTGGTTCTACTTCGTCGGTAGAATAATAATAACCCGTGTAGTTTGTAATTTTACCGAGCGAATTAATCTCAATATCGCAGGTTAAATTAAGCGTTGTTGGTTTGTCTCCAACGGTACCAACCAAGTGTTTATAGAATGATGCATTATTTATACCCATCGAACTGTCAGTAATTTTGGGTGTGTTTTTGCAATTATGAAAAAAGAAAAAACTAAGGATAAGAAGCAGTGTGAAATTTCTCATTGATTTAGCTAATGGTTTATTATGTTTTGAAGAAAATTCCGAATAAGTAATCGTCAATCAAAGATAATAGGTAATTTGTATATTAGGAAGTGCTTGTTTTATTTGGTTTAAATTTTAACTAAAAAAGGAATACCGACGCTTTCAAAGGTAACCAATTTTATATTTGCGATTTATATTGAATGAGCCTAAATCTATATTTTTATGAAATTTTTCAATTAAACTATTATATTTGGGGCAATAAATTACAAGAAATACTTCCTAAGGAAATAATTCCTCTACAATATAAAGGCAATAAAGAGTTTCTAAATTTCAATATTTCCCCTAAAATTTTACAAAGTGATTTTACCACCCAATTTCGGGATATTTTATTTGAAACTTTGTAATCTCTAATTCAATTTTTTTTAATAATTTTTGATGGGCTGCAATGTTTTCAAATTGAGGACGGTGAGCTTGCAGGGCTTTTATTTTTTTTATTTCTTCGATGATGTTTTGGGTTTTTTCATCAAAAAAAGTTTGTTGAAAAATATCGAAAATATAATCAATTGCTTGTTCAGTCGGGTGAATTAAGTCAGCAGTGTAAAATCTGTAATCGCGCAGGTCATCTATCATAATTTCGTAGGCAGGAAAATAGTGAACGTTTTTTATAGCTTCACATAAATTATGCGCCGCGATAATTAGTTGAGATTTACTTTGGGAATTTTCAATCAATCCCATTTTTGTATGCCTAACGGGACTAACCGTAATAATTATTTGAATACTCGGATTAATTGCTTTTACTTTTTGAATTGCTTCACTGAGGTATATCAAAATTTTTTCTACACTTAAAATTTCTGAATCAAACAACGCACTCGGTGCCTTGTGGCAGTTATTAACTACGCATTTTTCTTTTTTTAAAATAAAAATTTGTGCTGTGCCCAAAGTAATTATTAATGTTGATGCGTGTTTTAAACTTTCGTGCGCACTGTTGATAGCTATATTTATTTTTTCTATCACTTTTTCAGAATCTGTTCCGCTAAAACTACTATGATGATGCCATGAATGATAAATTTCGTTCTCAAAAAATAAATCACTATTCTTAAATTGTTTTTTTTCGCACACAAAATGCAAAGTATCGGCTATGGAAATTGGATTAAAGCATATTCCTGTTGGATTTACTTCTGTTCGGAATAGTAAATCATTCAAACGCATGCTTATATTTGTGGCGAAGCACGAACCAATACTCACGATGGGCGCCGTGTGGTTCAATTTAAAATCGGAAGCACGTGTTTTAATTAAAATGGGAGTATGCCAACGCATATTTTTTATTTTTTTTGTCTTAGTGTTACTTAAATATTCGATTTCGCAAAGTTAATGTATGAATCTGTTTAAGCTGTTTTCAAAACCAGAAGATAATGCACTCAATAAGAATATTGAGAATGAAAATGCAACGGGTTATAAAAATTTTGGCAGATTCAGCGATTCTTTGACAGAACCAAACCAAGTAAAATTATTTGACGAAGCACTTAAAAAATTTGAAACAAATGATTACATCGCCAATTACAAATTATTTCTTCAGTTTTTAACCAATAAAAAAGACGATAACGTTCTAATTAGTGAAAACGCATCGGGTATTAATTTTGAAATTATTCAGGGCTCTAAAAAAATAACGGGTTTAGCCACGGTTCAAAAATTTTATTGTGTTTCTAAAATTGCCCAAGTTGATACATTGCAAGTGCGCTATCTGCGTCAAATGATAGAAGCTAATTTTGCTTTTATGTACATTCGCTTTGCCATTGATCCCGATAATAATATTGTTTTATTATTTGAATCTGTCGCTTCTGAAGCATCGCCCTATAAACTTTTAGAAGCGTTGCGCGAATTAGCCATTTATGCCGATAAAAACGACGACCTACTATTATCGGAATTTAAAGATGATTTGAAACCGCTCGATTTAGGATTACGGAAAGAGCTTCCAAGCAATATTAGAAATTTCTATGCGCACTATTTGATTCAGGAAATTGAACAAACTTTTGCGTATCTATTTCAAAATCCTATTCTTGAAACGCAGTATATGGGAGGCGTAGCTTATTTGTGGCTTTCATTAGCTTATCAGTTAGATTATTTACTCGCGCC
>JAYVVO010000348.1:0-4205 GCA_043786955.1 Saprospiraceae bacterium | reverse complement strand
CAATCGGTTGTCGTTCAGATAATTTTTTAAGATGTTGCCGAAAAATAATGCCGCAAGAATTTCTGGAAGCACGATAAAAAAATTAAAAATGCCGACGTATAAACCAAGATTCTTTTTCGGTAAGTGCTTTACTAAAATTGAATACGGCATACTTAAAATAGATGCCCACGCAATACCCACGCACGTCATCGGAAAAAACAATCCCAGTTTTGTGTGAATAAATCCCGTCGAGATAAGTCCGATGCCACCAATTGTTAAACATAAAGCGTGTGTCCATTTTTTACCAATATTTTGTGCAATGCTTGGTAGCAAAAAAGCAAAACCAAACGTGACAAGCGAGTAAAAACCAAAACACAAACCACCCCATTCAATACCTTCTTTGTAGAGTGCAGAAGCTGTATCGGTTGCACCCAAAATATTGCGCGCAACGGCTGTACTGAAAAAGAACCACATAAAAAATAAACCAGGCCAAGTGAAAAATTGTACGAGCGAAAGTTGTCGCATCACTTTTGGCATGGTCATTACTAAATGAAAAATTTCTTTTGCGCCAATTGCTATTTTTTCTGGCAGCGACGTATTCCCTTTTGCCTGTTGCAGTTTTGCAATTTCCGCATCACTCGGCGGAATTTCTTTGGTTGTTAAAACAGTGTAAAGCACTGCGCAAAAAAAGAAAACGGCACCGAGATAAAAAGAAATGACAACATTTTGAGGAATTCCGTTTGCACCTGCAGCTGTCTTCATGCTAAAAAGATTTGTAAAAATCCAAGGCAGAGACGAAGCAATGACTGCTCCTGCGCCGATAAAAACAGTTTGCATCGCGTAGCCGCGCGTTTGTAATTTATGCGGCAATAAATCGGCGATGAAAGCGCGAAAAGGCTCCATCGAAATATTAATAGATGCGTCGAGAATCCAAAGCAAACCTGCTGCCATCCAAAGCGAACTCACGTTCGGCATAGCAATGAGGGCGAGCGATGCTAAAATGGCGCCGACCATAAAATATGGTTTTCTGCGTCCATATTTGTTCCAAGTGTTGTCGCTCATATAACCAATTATGGGTTGAACGATTAAACCCGTAAGTGGCGCAGCCAACCATAAACCTGGAATCGCTTCGGCACTGGCGCCGAGATATTCGTAAATAGCACTCATGTTTGCCATTTGCAACGCCCATCCGAATTGAATACCGAAAAATCCGAAACTCATGTTCCAGATATACCAAAATTGGGTTTTACCCGAATCTTTTATTGCTTGCGACTGTGCATCTAAAACGAGAAGTGAGTTATCCATATTTTTTTAATTGGTTTAGTTATTTTAGTAAACTTTCGGTATCAATAATTTTCGGCAAACCTTCTTTCGATTCAATTTTCAATTCTGCCATCCGCCGTCCCATTTGCATGGACTCTTCTAAAGTTTTTTTATTTAATCTGCCACAAATATAACCGCTCCAGAAAGCATCGCCTGCGCCCGTCGTATCATTCACAACGACTGGTCGGCTTTCTAAAAAGAAAGAATGATTCCCGTCTGTTGCCCAACAACCTTTATCGCCGAGTGTGATACAGACTTCGCTTGCGCCAAGTTGTGTAAAATAATCGAGTGCCAATGGCGGATTAACGAGTTCTGAGCCATACAAACGCTGCCAATCTACCTCGCTGCATTTTATAAATGCACCCTGATTAGCAAACCAACCCACGACGTTGCGCGCTTGATCTGTATCACGCCAAAGTTTTTGTGCATAATTAACATCAATACTGAGCTGTGCGCCGAATTGTCGCGCGCGCTTTGCAGCATCCAAAATACTCATCTGCGCCGGATTTTTAGAAAGTGCAAAACACGTTGTGTGAAAAATATTTGTTTTTTCGAGCAACGCATCGGGAAAATGTATGGGTAAAATTTCTGCATCCGCACCGCGATACGCTTCAAAATCGCTCACTTGTTTCGATTTCGTCACCACTATGATTGTGGTTGGTGCTGGCATACGCTTAATACCTTCCGTGTCTAAACCAATATCTTCTACATACTTGACTAAATAATTACCGAAGGCGTCGTTTCCGACAGAGGAAATTAAATGCGCTTTTATCCCCAAACGTTTTAAGTTTCCACCAAAATTGGCTGGACTGCCACCTGCTAAACGTTTAAAATTCGTTGCCGATTCAACGTTCTCAACATAATCGGCACTCATTAAATCAATCAAAAGTTCACCTACACTCAGCACGTCAATGGGCTTATCGCGATTCATACATTTGCCAGTTCTTAAATAATTGTGTAAAATAAAACGATTTTACTAAATCTAAATAAGTAAAGTGCATTTAAAATAATTTTTTTATTAAGCCTCATCAGTTTATATTAAATTTGCACAGCAGAAAAAGAATACGACGCAAAAATTATGTCAGAAGTATTGATGAATCGCCTCAAAAATATTGCCTCTTTAGATGCAAATTTATTCGATGTCTGTATTATCGGTGGTGGTGCGACGGGTGCAGGTTGTGCGCTCGACGCCGTTCAACGCGGATTAAAAACAATATTAATCGAGAAAGATGATTTTGCAGCGGGGACGTCGTCGAAATCAACAAAACTGTTTCATGGTGGCGTGCGCTATTTAGAAAAAGCTGTCATGCAACTTGATGCCGAGCAATTCAGAATGGTTTATAAATCGCTGCACGAACGCCGAACGCTTATAAGTAACGCGCCACACTTAGCACATCCGATTGCATTATTAACGCCGTGTTTTAAATGGTGGGAAGGTTTTTATTATTCAATAGGTTTGAAAATCTACGATTTGTTAGCTGGCTCAACCAATTTGAAATCAAGTCAATGGCTGAATAAAAAACAAGCGGTTGAACGCATTCCGAATTTAAAAACCGATAAATTAAAATCAGCCGTTTTGTATTACGATGGTCAGTTCGACGATATTCGCTACACTTTAGAACTCGTTAAAACAGCGGCAGAATTAGGTTGCATCGTTATCAATCACCTCGCAGCTCAAGATTTTAGATTTGGTGTTAATGGAAAATTGAACGAAATTTCTGTTTTCGATACTACTGCAAAAAGAAATTACATCGTGAGATCGAAAATTTTTGTAAACGCTACTGGCACAGGCGCAGATAAAATTCGTCAGAAGGCAAACCCAAACTTGAATAAACGGATGCGCGTGAGTAAAGGCGCGCATTTGGTTCTACCCTATGATAGCATGCCTGCTGAAACCGCGCTTTTAATTCCGAAAACAGACGACGGTCGCGTTGTTTTTTTGCTACCTTGGAATAAAAAAATTCTCGTTGGAACAACGGATGAAGAAGTAGAATTGACGGAACAAGAAAGTACGTTGAGTAATGCAGATGTAAAATATTTATTGGATTACACAGCACGCTACCTCAACACTACGGTTGATCCTAAAAACGTGCGCGCAGGTTTCAGTGGTTTGCGCCCTTTGTTGCAAGCAGCATCGGGTAATACAAAAGATTTAGTGCGCGAACACGAAGTTGAAGTAGATGCTGTTACGGGTTTAATAAGTATTATGGGGGGTAAATGGACAACTTTCCGATTGATGGCAAAAGATACTTTAGATGCTGTTGAGCAAAGTTTGAACAAACCGATTACGCCTTGCACTACACACAATTTAATTTTGTTGGGTGGAAGAAATTATAAAACTGACGGATATTTAGAACTCGCTGCGAAATATAAAGTTCCAGAATTTATTGCTAAACGTCTACACCAACGCTACGGTGCGATGGCATCAAAAATTTTAGACATCACCGTTTCCGATCCGTCGTTACGTCGCAGTATTGTTTCTGGTTCGCCCGTTATTTGCGCTGAAGTCGTTTACACAATCATTCACGAAATGGGTGTTTCTTTGCGCGACGTTGTTGCGCGCCGTTTGGGTTTAGAGTTTACATCTTGGAAGTACGCCTATCAGTCCTCTTATGCTGTTGCTAATATCATGCAAGATATTTTGCGCTTCAGTGGAGAAGAAAAAAAACGCATGGTGGATGAATACCAACAAACGCTTGAGTTTTGGAATATGCAAGCATTTGGTGTTTCATTAAATGCGAATTGAACCGACTGTAATTTAACTTACATACACGTCTTTAAACCAAACTTTAATTGTCCTATTTTTTACTATTAGCAACCAAATATTCTCTGTCCAAAGGTTTATTTGTTAGGCTTATCGCTTACCCAATCCGCTAAAATATTAAACGATTATCTTTGCGGAA
>JAYVVO010000347.1:0-4209 GCA_043786955.1 Saprospiraceae bacterium | reverse complement strand
CGAACGAAGAGTTTTTAGCAACGATGAATAGATAATCAAGTACGAGTTACGGTATTGAAAATAAAAAAGGCTGCTTCGATTCGCAGCCTTTTTTATTTTAAGAAATTATCGATTTTCTGTATTAATTCATCTAACTCAGGAATTTTGTTTTTGATTTCGAGATATAACCGCTTATAATCTAAACAATTAACGGTTCTTTCAACTTGTTTTTTCTTTTTGCTATATTGATAAATTTGATTCAAATCTTTAGCAGGGTTGGTTCTAAATCTCATGTCATCCAAACATGGATTAAACTCAAATTGATTTTGAATGACGAAATTCGTTAGTCGTTTATCAATTTTTTCAAAATGCGAACACTCGGCTAAAAACCATGCCTCTATTTCTTGAACAGCAATTATAATTCTAAAAGGAATCGGTAATGGTAATGGTAAATATTGAGGTAGGATTTTTTTATTCCACTCCTTAATATATTTTTCAAGTTCAGTAAGTTCTTTCGGGCGTAAATCTCTTAAACCAACTACTTCATAATATCCTTTTTGAGCGAGACCATTTATTCTATCTAAAATAGTTTGCTTTACTTTCTCATCACTACCACAATCAAAAATTAATGCTTTAAATAAAGGCCCTTGAGGCTCTAAATAAAAGATGGATTGGTTTATGGAAATTTCTGCGCCACTTCTCAATTGCTTAAGTTCGACAGAAATATTTCTCTACACAGCAATTTCAATCAATAACTTATTGATAAAAATTTGCTCCGTTTGCCCTTCAACAAAAAATGCAATTCGTTTCATCAGTTTTTAAGGAGCAACGGTTTCAAAACCTTTGATATAAAATTGAGAAGAAAGAAAATCAAAATTATTAAGCCCCAAATCGTCAAAATCGTCAAAAACTTCTTTGGAGTTTTTGTAGTTGTAAAATACAGATTTTTTTGGTAACCGCTCAATAACAGACCAATATTTTAACGGCACTTTATTCATCGTGAATCTGTCGTTGGTTGTCATTATAACTTGAACCGTTGAGTTCTCAACTTTTTTAATAATTAAATCAATCAGAGCTTTAGAACGCTCAAAATCCAAACCCTCGCCAATATCATCAATTAAAATACAACTCGATTCTTTGCTTAAAAGAGAATAATGGAGTTGAATAAGTAGAGATAAAGCGCGAAACATTCCTTGAGATATGTCAATTTGGTCAATGAAACTATCTACATCCAACTCTTTAACTTGAAGGCTAAATAAAGATTGAGAGTATATTTTAGTTTCAAGAACGTCAACCTTTTTGATATGGTAAGAAACCGCTTTCAAGTCTTGAAGCACTATTTTTTCAAAATCATCAAATTTTTTCTTAGCTGTGACAAATATTTCAGCAACATTATTCCCATCTTTTAAATTTATTTTAAAATCCTCATTAGAATCTTTTATTAAAGTTTTTTGACCTAATTGTCCTCCAAACTTAAAATGGTTCAAATTTTTTCCCCACAAATAAATTCCTTCAAAAAATGGATGTTGTTTATTATCGCGCTTTGAAATTGCTAAAATGTCGTCGTCAATCTGAAAATCTAAATCTTTATTTTCACTTTCGTAATACAGCGTACCTAATTCTAATTTCCTATTCAATTTTTCTGTTCCATCTATTTCTAAAATTTCTTGGACTATTTTGCCATGTTTAATTTCTATAAAATAATTTATAATTTCCTTTTCGTCTTCAAATTTGAGAGAATATTGTACCGTGTCAAATCTCATCCCTTTAAGATTAGATAATTTAACTTCACCCGATACCAAATCAGCAATGCGTCGAATAGCATCAACCGTTCTACTTTTACCCGAAGCATTTAGACCAACTATTAAATTTATGTTTTCCAGCGTGAGAGGTTGCGCTATACCTGATTCATCGGGTTTGCCTTCAATGCGCCATTCATTTTTTTCGCCTTTGTTGCGAATGAATCTTATTTCTTTAAGAACCATTTTTTTTGATTTAGTGCTGTAATAAAAGTACAATTATTTAAACAATTACACAATTTAATATTAGTCGTGATTTTTTACATGAGAATTGCCACAAAAAATTTGTTAACAAATAACAGTTTGAAATGTATGAAAAGAATTTAAAAACTAAAATAACAAAATTAGCTCGACCAAATAATAAAGGCTGCTTTAACTTGCAGCCTATATTATTTTAAGAAGTTGTTAATTTTTTGGATGGATTCATCTAACCAAATCTTCAATAGGGTTTAAACATCATCAAAATCCAATGCCACGTGCGCTGTCATCGGTACAGCTTGGCAGACTAAAACGAAACCTTTGGCAATTTCGTCATCATCCAGAGCGAAGCACGCGCGCATTTTCACTTGACCGTCTGTTAATTTTGCAACGCAAGTAGAGCAAGCACCGGAAGTGCAACTATACGGCGCATCAATTTTTTGAGCGATGAGTGTATCTAAAATTAAAGTGCCACGCTTAACAGAAACTTTGTACTCAACGTTTTTAAGCATCACTGTTACTTCGGCAGTATCAAAATTAGTTTCTGTTTCCGCTGCGGATACCTCACTTTTAGATGCAAAATGTTCAATTAAAATGGCTTCTTTATGCACATTAATGCGCTCCAAATAAGATTTCAAACCTTCGTTCATTCCGCCTGGACCGCAAATGAGATAAAAAGATTCTTTTGTGAGCGGTAATTTTTCTGTCAAAAATTTTTCTACGTTTTTTTCATCCGCTCTACCGACCAATCCTTGCCATGTGATTTTTCCTTTACTGAATAATCCGCCGAGACCACCTGCTTTTTCGCGTTTGGGTTGACTCAGAATATGAGTGACGGTTAACTGCCCAGCATATTTATTTTCCAATGACGCTAAATTGTCTCGAAACATTATTTCATCTTCATTTCTGTTGCCATAAAGCAAATGAACTTCCGACGTAGGTTCATCTTCTAAAACGGTTCGCATGAGGGACATTAATGGCGTAATGCCCGAACCCGCTCCGAAAACATAATACGTTTTGCGCTGCGTGGGCGAAGTTTCCAAAGTGAAATGACCTTGTGGCGGCATCACTTCAACAACGTCACCCACTTTTAAATGCGTATTAATATGCGTTGAGACAATCCCTTTTTCGACTTGTTTAACAGAAACGCCCCATAAGTTTTGGTGGGGACTTGTGCTAAGCGAATACGCGCGACGTTCTTCTTTGCCTTTAATCTTAAAACGCAGCGTTAAATACTGTCCTGCTTTGTAAGCAAATTTTTCAGTCAATTCGCTCGGTATATCGAAGTAGATTGTTTTAGCGTCGTGGGTTTCTTTGGCAATATTTTGAATGCGTAAACTATAAAACTGTGTATCCATATTTAAAATGCGCGTGATTTTATTCTTGAGCGATGTTTATTAATCAACCCTTGCGCAAAAATAAACCAACACAGAGCGTTTTTGTTGCAATCGCAAAATTTTATGCTGCATTAATTGCATTTAATTCAAACGTTAATCATTCAGTTTCCAATCGTAATCGAAATAAGAAATAGCAGTTTTGCTATCAACGATGGTATGTTGCGTATTATATTTCGTCAGAAACGCGTCGAGATTCGGAAAATCGGATTTATACCAATCGAAAATTTTAGAAATTTTCGCGCGGTCGTGGCTAATCATATTAAAATAAGCGTCGTTTATAAAATGGGTGGTGCGCTTTTCTAAAAGTGCATCTACGTTTTCAGCATCGAAGGCTTTATTAGCAATCGGCGGACATGAAGCCGCAGCGCAATTAATCGCAAAATGAATTCTTGAATCACCCATCGGGCGTAAAATGTTGTTCTCGATATCATTTAAAGAAAGCGCTTTCCCGCCATTAGTGAATCGTTTAACTTTCCATGGATCGCCGCCATCAATATCTTTAATTGATTTTACAGGAAAATGCTCCACAATAGTTCTGATAGTGAGCGCATTGTAAGTATTAATCCAAAATGAAAGCTTTTCCGATTTCCCCCAATTTTCCATAACTTTAGTCTTCGCCAACATGTCTATGTAAGCGTCGAGTGTATGTTTATTTTTTTTAAGACCTGCGTAGTTAACTTTGCCTTCTGGCGAAACGTAATTATTGAGCAGCTTATTGAAAGAAAGGTGCATATTTTGCGCATGTGCAAAGCTCAAAATGAATAAAAACGTGAGCGAGAAAATTAATTTCTTCATCATAAAAATTTAATAATTATTCCTGTCATCAAAGCAGTTTT
>JAYVVO010000346.1:0-4212 GCA_043786955.1 Saprospiraceae bacterium | reverse complement strand
TTTCTATTTATTTCATTATTTTTTTTAGTAGATACCCAAAAACCCAAACAACTTTCTAAAAAGATTTACCTAAGTCTCGTCTTAATAGTCTTATTTACTTCGGTTAGAATCATATTTTTTGAAAATCCTTACGATCACCGCGCATCCGCTCGATTTAATTTTTCGAGGGTAATTCCGTTCTTGGCAAACATTAACAATCAAGGGGGTTGGCAAAGTTTTGCTAATCATATCTTTAATGATTTTTGGTTGTTACCTGTTTCAGTCATTTTTATTTCAATTTATTATTTACGAGTCAGAGCATTTTCAAAATTGGCTTTAGTTCTCAGTATGCTATTAGGTTATTGCTTTTTTATCATGGTTTCTTACAATGAAACTGGCAACTGGTTTCATATTGAGAGTCAGTATCTACCTGCAAGTCTTTATTTAATAATCCCACTGGTTTTCGATGTTTTCCCCTATTGTTTATCAAAGAATAAGTTTAAGCGGTGGGTAATTCTCGTTCTCTTACTTGTTGTCACTATTCGTATATTTCAGATTTATACAACCCATTTTTTTTATACTGATCGCCTAAATTACATTTCGAGTATTCTGGAAAAAACCAAATCAAAAGGTGGCACTAAATTTATTACAGACAGTAAAGAAATTGAAAAAAACAAAATTCTAAATACTTGGGCATTTGCTTACGAAAGTCTATATCTTTCTGCTTTGCAATCGAAGGATTCTACACGTTCTGTGTGTGTTGTTGATAGTGTAGAAACTAAAGGATGGATGATGAATGAACCTAAAGTCTTTTTTTCAGTTTGGGATATAGTTCCTTACAGCCATTTGAACAAAAATTATTTTAATTTTACGGACACCACAACCACATATAAACTCATTCATTTTGAGCATTAAACTGCCCGTACACCATGCTATTAAAAACAGTAACTCATTTGCAATGTAAGCATTATGGAAAGTGTGCGGTAATAGTCCTTAATCGTTATAAAGCGGAGCAATTATTGAAATATTGAATATTTTTGTGAAGAAATTTATTGTGTAAAGTGTAGCTTTACACAATAAATTTAAATGGGGAAAGATAGCTTACAATTTGTTAGCTTTAATTTTCTTTTACAATAATGAAATGAAAGATAAATTTAAACTATTTTTATTAATACTTGCAGTTTCAGAAGTATTATTAATTACTAAATATAGAAGTTATTTTGGCGAATTTCTTAGTCCTTTTGTATTGCTTTTTCTCAGTCTTTCAATTGGTATAGTTCCTTTGGTTTTTTATAAAAAATTTGAAGCAAAAAAAACGTTTAATGAAAATAGAAATCAATTTTTATTTTTTGCACTTTTAGCTGGGTTTGGATTTTTTAAAACAAATTCTTTGTGTCGCGAAATTTTTAATAATTACCCAATAACTGTTCAAATGTCCGATATCATTCCACAAATTCAGAAATTTGTTGAGCGCGCCGAGCATTTGTGGTATCCGTATAAAACGATTTCTTTTCCGACTTACGACTTATTTCCAACTTACCTGCCTTTGCATTGGGCACCGTTCATAATTGCTGATAAACTTCATTTCGATTATCGGTACTTAGCAAACGGCATTATGTATGTAAGTTTAATTTTTCTTTTCTATCAAATTATTAAAAGCAATGCCATTTCTTTTTTTGAAAAATTAATTCTCATTGTTTTGCCTTTAGTCGGCATCTACACTTTTATAAATTTCGATAATATTTCCGTTGGCGTTTCGGTTGAGCAAATGATAATGGGTTACTACATTTTTCTATCTACCGTTTTAGTGACGCAAAAAAATATTTACTTTCGTTCTGCAGCCGTTTTGCTCTGTTTGCTTTCGCGCTTTTCTTTTTTATTTTGGGTGCCTTTGTTTTTATATAGTGTTTATATTTTTGAAGGAAAAAAAACGCTCACAAAAGCTGTATTATTTTTAATGAGCGGTGTGTTGATACTTTACATCATTCCATTTGTTTTGAAAGATCCGAGTGTTTTTTTGAAATCGCAAGCAAGTTATATGATTGGAACATTGGGCGAATGGAATAGAAATCCGTCGCCACATTTGCACAATGGTTTAGGACTTTCAAATTATTTTTTAGATTTTTTACATGGCGATAACACGCATAAAATACATTTGCTACAATTCACGCTCATTAGTTTTTCTATTCTGACGATGCTGGGATTAGCTTTTTATTTGAAGAAAAACAAACAGAAATTAGACAGCAGAATTTTTAATGTAGCATCTCTAAAAATTATGCTCACAGTTTTTTATGCGTTCGTTCAAATACCGTATTCCTATTTATTTTTTGTTCCGATGGGCGTTTCCTTCGTAGTTTTATTTGCTGCTTTCAATAAAAATTATGCAGCTCGTAATTCATAATTGACTATTCGTTATTTTCTAACAAACCTGAAAGCAAATTAAACACACCACCACCCTCTTCGCGTTTATTATTTGGTTGCGCATACGCTATAATTCTACTTGCTAAACGGGAAATCGGAATAGATTGAATCCAAACTTTTCCAGGTCCACGCAGTGTAGCAAAAAATAAACCTTCACCACCAAAAATTACGTTTCGAATGCCTTTAACAAATTCAATATTGTATTCTATCTGTCCCGTGAAAGCAACAATACAACCGGTATCAATGCGCAAGGTTTCACCTATGGCTAAATCTTTTTCCATAACATAACCGCCAGCATGAACAAATGCCATGCCGTCACCTTCGAGTTTTTCCATAATGAAACCCTCTCCACCAAATAAACCTGTCCCGAGTTTGCGTTGAAATTCAATACCGATAATTACGCCGCGCGCTGCACACAAAAAAGCGTCGCGTTGCGCAACAACTTTCCCGCCCAATTGAGAAAGATCGAGTGCAATTATTTTACCTGGGTAGGGTGCAGCAAAAGTTACGTGCGATTTACCCACGCCTTGATGCGTAAATGCGGTTAAAAATAAACTTTCACCTGTGAGTACGCGCTTACCTGCCGCGAAAATTTTAGACATGAAAGAAGTATCTTGCGTTCTGCCATCACCAAAAATAGTGTGCATAACGATACCATCTTCCATCATCATAAAACTACCCGATTCAGCTAAAACGGTTTCGTTCGGGTCAAGTTCAATTTCTACGCATTGTAGCTCTTCTCCAAAAATTTTATAATCTATTTCGTGGTTCTGCATGGTTTTTAGCTTTGAGCTATGAGCTACGGGCTATGAGCTGATAATCGCGAGCAGAAGCTCAAAGCTCAAAGCTCATAGCTCATAGCTTTTATTCGACTACCGAAATTTTAATCATATTCGTTCTGCCACGTCTATCAATAGGCATTGAACCTGTATTGACAACAATGTCGCCTTTATGAAGCTTACCAGCTTCTTCTAAAATAGCTAAAGTTTCTAAAATTGTTTCGTCCGTTGAAGTATGCTTCTTATACAAATATCCACGCACTCCCCAAACTAACCCAAGGGTCGCCAACATATCGAGACGGTTAGAGAAAATATAAATCTCGCAATGCGGTCTGAAACTGGAAACTTTAAATGCTGTGTATCCTGAATTTGTAAACCCTACAATGGCACGCGCGTGTAAATCTTCCGCAATTTTTGCTGCACCTAAACAAATAACATCGTTTTGAAAAACGGTTGATTTTTCGTGCGGTTCAGGGCGTTTAAAATGAACAGGTTCTTTTTCTGTTTCACAAATTATGCGCGACATCGCTTGCACCGTTTCAACTGGATATTTTCCTACCGAAGTTTCAGCACTTAGCATCACTGCATCTGCGCCATCCAAAACTGAATTGGCAACATCCAAAACTTCTGCGCGCGTTGGCGAAGGATTTTGAATCATTGATTCCATCATCTGCGTTGCCACAATCACTGGTCGTGCACGCTGAATACATTTTGAAATGATGAGTTTTTGTATAACGGCTAATTTTTCGATTGGAAACTCAACGCCGAGATCGCCACGCGCTACCATGACCGCATTCGTTTCTTTAATGATCGCATCAATATTTTCAATCGCTTCAGGTTTTTCTATTTTGGCACAAATTAATGCGTAATGACCTACTTTATTTATGCGCTCGCGCAAATCGCGAATGTCTTCTGCGCGACGCACAAACGAAAGTGCAATCCAATTCACAGGTTGAGTCAGCACAAATTCGAGATCAACTAAATCTTTTTCAGTCAAGCAGGGTAAAGATGTTTTTGTGTCTGGCAGATTTAC
>JAYVVO010000345.1:0-4222 GCA_043786955.1 Saprospiraceae bacterium | reverse complement strand
TAAATATAACGATTCCAAATTTAAAATTTAAAATTTACAGCGGTTTAATTTAAAATTTAGATTTAGAAAATTTCTTTTTTTAATTTAAAAGTTTTTCTGTGATGTTCGCACAATCCAAATTCCGCCATCGCTTTTCTGTGCTTCAACGTGCCATAACCCTTATTGATGTGCCATTGATATTCTGGAAATTCGGTAGAAAGTTTGGTAATGTATGCATCGCGATATGTTTTTGCTAAAATAGAAGCTGCCGCTATACTCGCAAATTTAGAATCACCTTTAATGATGCAAGTGTGTGGAACAGGTGTTTGCGACACGAAAAATTTACCATCAATTAATAAATGTGTGGGTTGTTTTTTTAATTGAAACAAAGCACGGTGCATCGCTAAATAATTGGCGTTCGAAATATTGAGAGCGTCAATCTCCTCCACGCTTGCGGAAGCGACAGCAAAAGCGATTGCATTTTTTTCAATTTCAATGCGAAACGCCTCGCGTTTTGCAGCGGTGAGTTGTTTAGAATCATTTAAACCTTTCAGTTTAAAATTTTTTGGTAAAATAACCACGGCTGCAAAAATTGCACCTGCCAAACAACCGCGACCAGCTTCGTCTATTCCAGCTTCAATCTCAGCTTCGTTTAAAAAAGATTCTAAAAAAATATTTTTTTGCATAAAAATATAGAGTGCTGCAAATTTACGTTTATCTTTAATTAGTTGTTAGTGGTTCGTTGATAGTTGTTCGCTTGTGAGCAATCTTAAACTAACAACGAACACCTATCAACGAACAACTAAATTTATGAAACCTTCAAATTACATAACCATACCGTTTGGTATTATTTCTTTGCTTTTTATTGCTGAGGCATTTTTAAAAGATGACCACGTTTGGGCTCTATATGCTGCGCCGATAATTATTATTGTTGCGGGCGTATTCGTTATGTCGCCACAAATAGATTGGTTTATTCTGAAAAAAAATCCAAAACCTTTGCCAACGGTTTTAGAAAATTTACTCTTTCAAAATCAACCGTATTTTAAAAAACTTTCGCCCGAAATGAAAACGCTGTATTCTAAAAAATCAGCATTATTTTTATTAGGAAATAATTTTTTTCGTCCGACGAGCGACGAAAACGAACGCAACAAAGTACCCGAAGATTTAAAACTTATTGTTGCCGCCGCTGCTGCGCAAATTTTATTAGGTCGCGAAGAAGTTTATTTTTCTAAGTTCGACAACTACATGATTTGCCCAAACACTTTTCCCACACCGATTCACCCAACCCAGCACAACTCCGAATTATTCGCACCTGATAGTGTCATTATTTTTTCTGCACCTGCACTTTTGCACGGATTCACGCAACAACCACGCGTTTTTCAATTAGCAATTTACGAATTGTCGCGCGTCTTTTTTTCTACACTATCTACAAAAAATTCTACACCCGCGCTCGATGAATCGCATTGGCATTTTTTAGAAAACATTAGTGGCATGACTAAAAGCTTTGTCGAGTCTACAATCGGTTTAGCGAATCCAGATTTAATTGGTGTAGCTACACACCATTTTTTTGTTTTTCCACAGAAATTTAATCAAATTTTACCTGATGTTTTTCAGTTGCTCTGCAACGCGTTCAATCAAAATCCTTTAAAGGAGATGAATCCGATTATAGCTTAATGAAATTTTTGAAACAAACTTTTATTTGAAGAGTACATAATTTTCAGAATAAAACCACGCTCACAAAATTTATTAAACTCTAATTACGTAAATCGTAATTCGTAATTCGTAATTGACAAAGCGTATATTTGCAACTCGAAATTTTTAGACACTCACATCATGGCTTTAGAGCAAGCGGATTCGCTTAAAAAAATTGTGGCGCACGCCAAAGAATACGGTTTTGTATTTCCTTCTTCCGAAATTTATGAAAATGGTTTGGCAGCTGTTTACGATTATGGTCCGTATGGTGTGCTCCTGAAAAATAATATAAAAGAGTTTTGGTGGAAAGCAATGACGCAAATGAATGCCAATATTGTCGGCATTGATGCGGCAATTTTTATGCACCCAAAAACTTGGAAAGCGAGCGGTCACGTGGATGCGTTTAACGATCCGATGTTGGATAATAAAGATTCTAAAAAACGTTATCGCGCCGATCAATTGATTGAAGGTGAGATAGAAAAAACAGAAAATAAAATCGTTAAAGAAGTTGAAAAAGCGCGCAAACGCTTTGGCGATAGCTTTGATGAAAAAATGTTTCGCGATACTAATCCGCGATGCGTTGAATACAGAGACAAAGCTGCTGATATTGAAAAACGTCTCGGCGAAGCGATGAAAGCGAACGATATGATTGCGCTGAAAAATATGATTGACGAACTCGAAATTGTTGATCCTGAAAGTGGAACGCGCAATTGGACAGAAGTACGTCAGTTTAATTTGATGTTCAATACACAGCTGAGTAATATTGCTGGCGAAGAAGGTAAATTGTATTTGCGACCAGAAACGGCGCAAGGTATTTTTGTAAACTTTTTGAACGTGCAGAAATCCACGCGACAAAAAATTCCGTTTGGTATTGCGCAAATCGGTAAGGCTTTTAGAAATGAAATTGTTGCGCGCCAGTTCATTTTCAGGATGAAAGAATTTGAACAAATGGAGATGCAATTTTTTATTCGTCCTGGCACACAAAAAGAATGGTACGCACAATGGAAAGCAAACAGGATGCGTTGGCATTTAGCACTCGGCACCGACCAAAGTAAATTAAAATTTAAAGACCACGATAATCTCGCACATTACGCGGATGCTGCTGTTGATATACAATTTGAGTTTCCGATGGGTTTTCGCGAACTCGAAGGGATTCACTCGCGCACCGATTTTGATTTAAGCGCGCATCAAGCACTTTCTGGGAAAAAAATGCAATATTTCGATCCAGAATTGAATGAAAGTTACGTGCCGTTTGTGGTCGAAACGTCTGTTGGTTGCGATAGAATGTTTCTTTCGGTGCTTACCAATTGTTTGATTGAAGAAATGGTGCCCGATGCACAAGGTGAAGAAGCGACGCGCACTGTTTTAAAAATTCATCCAGCCATTGCGCCGATTAAATGCGCAGTTCTGCCTTTGTTAAAAAATAAAGAAGAACTCACGGAAGCGGCTGAAAAAATTTATAATAAACTCAAACTCGCGTTTCCATGTCAATACGATGAAAAAGATGCAATTGGTCGCCGTTATCGCAGACAAGATGCGATTGGTACGCCGTTTTGCGTTACTGTTGATTTTGAAACGTTGGAAAATAATACCGTTACGCTGCGTGATCGCGATACACTCAAACAAGAACGCATTGCGATTGATGCGATTGAAGCGCGCGTTGTTGAGTTGTGCGATATGAAATTATTATTAGAAAAGTTGTAACTTGCGTATAAATTCGATAAAAATAAAAAATTTTGGCAAAGAAAGAACCGGGTATTGTTAAAGATTTTGAATGGAATCTGGGTGAGAAAGACAAAAGAGGTCTTGAAAGAAAAATCGAAAAAGGTATCGTGATTGCTATTGTTCCCGCGAGTAATAAAGAAGCGGAAGTGATGGAACACCTCGACGAATTGGAATTTTTGGCAGAAACGGCAGGCGTTGAAAGCGTTAAACGTTTCACGCAACGCTTGGAGCAACCAAATACTCTTACGTATTTCGGAAAAGGAAAACTTGAAGAAGTTGGACAATACATTCGTTCGCACGAAGAAATTTCTGTGGCTATTTTCGACGATGATCTTTCGCCCAAACAATTACACGCCATAGAGGAAGTATTTAAAGTCAAAGTACTTGATCGTTCGGGTTTAATACTCGACATTTTTGCACAACGCGCAAAAACGGCACAAGCGCGCGCGCAAGTGGATTTAGCGCAAATGCAATATATGTTGCCACGCTTGCGCGGATTATGGACGCACTTAGAGCGTCAGCGTGGTGGTGTAGGAATGCGTGGACCAGGAGAAAAAGAAATTGAAACTGACCGTCGTATTGTGCGCGATAGAATCACTTTTTTAAAAGAAGGATTGAAAGATATTGAAAAACAATCGGCGACGCAGCGCAAACAGCGCGGCGAATTTATTCGCGTGGCATTAGTGGGTTATACGAATGCTGGTAAATCAACGCTGATGAACGCGCTTTCAAAATCGGATGTGTTTGCCGAAAATAAACTTTTCGCTACTTTAGATACAACGGTACGAAAAGTTGTGTTCGAGTCAATGCCTTTTTTGCTTTCCGA
>JAYVVO010000344.1:0-4232 GCA_043786955.1 Saprospiraceae bacterium | reverse complement strand
TTTGTTCTGGTTTCGCGTAAATACTCATCGGATTATCCGTCCACAAAACCAAATCAGCATCTTTACCCACTTTTATACTGCCCACTTTATCATTAACGTGTAGCATAATTGCTGGATTTATGGTCACCATTTTTAATGCTGCTTGCTCATCCATATCGGTGTACATTATTGATTTGGCGGCTTCTTGATTCAATCGGCGCGCCATTTCAGCGTCATCAGAATTTATTGCAACGTTCACACCAGCATCACTCATCATGCGTGCATTGTACGGAATCGCTTCATAGACCTCAAATTTATATGCCCACCAATCACCAAAAGTAGATCCTGCGGCGCCGTGTTTCGCCATTTTGTCTGCAACTTTATATCCTTCCAAAATGTGCGTAAACGTGTTGACTTTGAAATTATATTTATCAGCTACGCGCAACAGCATCGTAATTTCAGATTGTACATAACTGTGGCACGTTATAAAGCGTTTGCCTTCCAAAATTTCGCCGAGTGCTTCCAACTCAATATCTTTTCTAAAATTCTTACCAGATTTTTTTAACGCTAAATATTCTTGGGCGCGTTCGAAATGATCTTCAAAAACTTGCTCAACACCCATACGCGTTTGCGGGAAACGCACGCGATTATTTTCACCCCAGTTGGCTTGCTTTACGTTTTCGCCGAGAGCAAATTTTATAAATCCACCCCAACCTTCGAACTTCAATGCTTCAGGTGATTTTCCCCAACGCAATTTAATGAGTTGCGTTTGTCCACCGATTGCGTTAGCCGAACCATGCAATAAATGCGAACTCGTAACGCCACCCGCTAATTGGCGATAAATATTTACATCATCCGAATTAACAACATCCGCGATGCGCACTTCTGCTGTGCTCGATTGCGAACCTTCATTCACACCTTTGCTAATGCCTATGTGCGAGTGTTCATCAATAATACCTGCCGATAAATGTTTGCCCGTTCCGTCTATTACAGTTGCACCAACCGCACTTAGGTTTGATCCTATTTGAGAAATTTTACCATTTTCGATGAGAACGTCTGTATTTTTTAAAATTCCTTGCGCTTCACTCGTCCAAACAGTCGCATTTTTAATAAGGGTTTTCGATGCAATGGGCATCGCGTTTGTACCATAAGCCACAAACGGATAAATTATTTTATCTTTTGCTTGATTGAGCGTTAAAGAAGTTGAATTAGCTCCGCCAGTCGAGCCCGTTTTACCAGCACTATCCATTTTAGTGGGTGCAAACGAAGCCATCGGTACAGCCGACCATTTTACAATCGTACCATTCGCAACGATACCATCACCTTTAAAAGTACCGCCGTCTAAAATACCAGATAGTCGAACAATATCGTTCGATCCGATTGGTGTAAAAGTGAGGAGCACGTTGTTTCTATCGAGCTTTAAATCAGCTTTGATTTTGTTCGTGTCGGTTTTATAAATATAGGTTTCGTTGGTTTCAGAAATCGTCATACCCTTATAAATGCTATCGCCATAACTAAAACTGTATGTGCCTTTAGCAATAGGTTGTGAAAAATCGTTGAGCACATACGGATCACCGTTTACCCAATTGTGATAAAGCTTCACATCTTTTTTAGAAATTTTATCGCTTAGAACTAAAAAGTTGGCGCGTTTGCCAACTGCTAAAGTTCCGAGTTCAGATTCTATACCTAAAAGTTTTGCTGGCGTTGTAGTGAGTGCATGCAAAGCAACGTCTTCAGGTAAACCAGCTTCAATCACTTTTTGAATTTGCTTAAAAATATCTTTTTTTTCTTTCAAACCAAAAGATGTAAAAGCAAAATCTTTTTTACCTGCTGCATATAATAATGCTGCATTCGACGGTGCTAATTCCCAATGTTTTAAATTTTCTAACGAAATCAATCGCGCTTCTAACGGATCTTCTACATCATAAGCGTCAGGAAAATTAAGTGGTAAAATTAATTCGCTACCCGTCGCGATAATTTCATCCGCACGTTGATATTCATCACCGTTGCCTTTGATGATGTATTTTTTATTGAATTCTTTTGCAATTCTTGCAGCGCGCAAAATTTCGAGTTTATCGCTTACTTCAAAAATTTGCGGTAAGTTTTGTAAATTGTTCCACGCTTCAATCGAAAAATTTGTTTCTTCTTTTGGATTTTGTGTCGTGTACCAAGCAGCATCTAAATAACTTTGGCGTAAAAGTGAAATTGCACCCATCAAAGAAGACGGATAATTTTGTGTTGAACTGCCTTTGCTAAACGACATGAAATGCGCCGCCGAAGTTTTTAAAATATTTTTTTGATCTGCTGCACTCGATGTTGTAACTAAAATTCCGCTTCCGCGCGAAATACCGTCGGCTCGATGACTTAACACAGCACCAAATCCCGCCGCCCGAAAAGTTTCTGCATCTTTATCGGAACTCGCAAAAACATCTGAAGCATTAAATTCAGAGCGTAAGGCTTCGTTCCAAGAAAACGCGCCTTTTTTATTACTCACAAATTGCGGACGACCAAAACTTGGCAATGCTTTTGGCACTTCCGGCATTCCGTATTGCGCGTACATATCTATAAAACTTGGGTAAATGCACTTGTCTTTGCAATCGTAAACTATTGCTTCTTTCGGAATAGTCACCGCATTTCCAATTTGTTCAATGCGCCCTTTTCTAATTAACAGGGTAGCTTTTTGCAAAGGTTCACCGACACCTGTATAAATTGTCGCGTTGGTAAACGCATAAACACCATCGCGTTCATCGTAAACGCCGTTGCGGGGAAAAGTTACTTGCGCGTGGATTTGCGAAATAAAAAACAAAAAAGCAACTGCGGGGAGCAGTCGAAAGAAAAGGTTTTTCATACAAAAAAATTGATACAATTAAAATCGGGCTAAATGTAGTGAATAGAAGAATAATTTTTGTTCATAAAGATAAAAAATTATGGAATAATAATAATCTATTCGAATAAATCAGAAGGCAAATTTTTGATAAGAGTATCAATTTCGTCATCAGAAATAGAATCTCTATCAAATTTGTCGTAAATATCAATCAATAATACGCGCTCCTTAGAAACTCTAACCCAAGTGATAACTCTTTCACCTCCATTCTTGCTCCTGTTCTTTGAGGTAATTGCAATGCGTATTTAATAATAACTACTTTTCAACCCTATTCCTTGAATCGGATTTTCTTCGGGTGAATTAATAAGTTTGAACCTAAGACAAATCTTTTTTTAATGGAAATATACCTTTTGCTCAATACTTTTAGTGTCTTATCAAAATCAGGAGTAGTACGAATATCGTAACTCATAGTTTTTTGTTTTTTGGAAAGTAATCAAACCTCTAATTCTGAAATAACCTCTTTCGCTGAACGACTTTGAAGTTTACCCTCATCTATAAGTTTAGCTTGAGTAAAACTATTTATGAGCCGTTCTCTAAAAGCATTAAGCTCTTTTTCTTTCTTGATTTTTTTTGTTTCACGAATTGTAACAAAGTCGAGTTTTTTTAATAATTCGACTAAGAAATCGTACTCAGCATCTTTCACTTGAACAATTAATTCTTTCATAATTAATTTTTAGGAAGTTGTAAAACTTTATTTAAGGTCAAAATTAAATTCTTTTTTCTAAACAGTCAAAAATTTATCTCTTCCCCGTTTATTATTTATTCTTAACGATGATTCGAACGAACACCGACGATTATTTAAACCACTCAGAGTACATCACATAATTGTTGGCGATGAGCTCAATAGAATCTTTAAAGGCTTCAACGCTGAGTGCTTTTACTTTTTTAGCAGGCACACCCGCATAAATAAAACCCGATTCGAGGTGTGCGTTTTCTAAGACCACTGCACCCGCAGCAATCAATACATTCGATTCAACAACGGCGTTGTCCATCACAATTGCACCCATGCCAATCAAAACATTATCGTGAATTGTGCAACCATGCACGATTGCGCGATGACCTATGCTTACACTGTTACCAATCGTCGTTGCAAATTTTTGGTAAGTACAATGAATGATAGCACCATCTTGCACGTTCACTTTATTTCCCATTTTGATAGCGTTAACGTCGCCACGAATGACGGCTTGAAACCAAACCGAGCAATCGTCACCCATTTCTACATCACCAACGATGGTAGAATTTTCAGCTAAGTAACAATTTTTTCCAAATTTAGGTTTGATGCCTTTGACAGGAAGAATGAGTGCCATAAAATTAGCTTTGAGCTTTGAGCTATGAGCTATGAGCTGCAAATCGCGAGAGGGGCTCACAA
>JAYVVO010000343.1:0-4236 GCA_043786955.1 Saprospiraceae bacterium | reverse complement strand
ATCAAACATATTCGAATACAACTGTTTTGCGCACTACTTTTCAATCAGATTCGATCATGCAGCACAGCGGATTGACTTCGAATTCGCCGCGCATTTCTGCCGAACGCCGAAACGTGATAATTACGAAAGCGTACCTATACGGTATTTCGCGCGAAGGTGACGATGATTTTCATTGCATCGTCGGTGATTTGAACGGTACAAAACTCGTGAATTGCGAAATTTCAGGTTTGCCACCGACAACAGCATCGAGTTACAAAGCCATAAAAACGGTGCGAGATTACGTTATCAAATATTTTGGCTCCGATTTTTGCGTTAAGTCGGGTTATACTTTATTTCAACCTGCTTTGCCGATTACAATTAAAGGTTCGCTTTTCTATGACATTGATCACAAACCTGGCACCGTCGGACCCGCAGGTTTTCATCCTCCTACGTCTTGGGAAATTCATCCCATAAATGATATACATTTTTAGTTGTTCGTTGATAGTTGTTAGTCGCAGAGTACTCGCAAACGAAAAACCAACAACTATCAACGAACAACTGATTTCAAAATAACCTTTGCTGCATCGGCTTGTTCCATTTTTTTATAAAAATCGCGAAACTCGTTAAATTTTTCAGCAGGTTGCGATACTGGTTTAATAACAAGTTTGCGTTTAAAAATCACGGATTTTTCTGTTTTCTCTACACTCGAAACATAACTACCATAAACGGAGTGCATTTCTGTTTTTTCTGCTGGAAGTGCTTCAATCGTAAATCCTTCTGGAATTATTAAAGTTGTTTCAACGTTTTGCGTATAACCTGAACCACCGGCTTCAATCGGAAAATTGCGCTGTTCCGTCGGTGGTGGCGTGTCGTCGAAAGCATTATCGGCATTGATAGGAATTATTAAACGCGTTCCCGCTTTTGCACCGAATTTCTCAAAACTTAAATCATAATTGCGTTTCACTTCAAGTTGGTTCGCATCTACGATATCTTCTAATTTATCTATTTTAAACGCGGGCAATTTATTGTGTTGCTGAAAACGTTTTTGTATATCTTCTTTCGAAAAGTTTTTTACCAAACTGCATAAAACATCTTGCAAAGAACCCGTCAAGACTGAAGAATTTTTAAGTGTCGCAGAACCATCTGTTGCTAATTGAATAACCGATTTTGTGTTATCCACGTTTGTTGTTGTGTCAAGTGCAGGCGTGCGCATTAATTTTCCAGAAGAATCGGTGAGCACTAATACACCGCGCCCTTGAGTAAAAGCACTTAAATATCCTGTTGGCAGATCATCCGCAGTGCATTCTAGCCACATTTTTTCTGAAGGAATATACAATATCATGTGATTGAAACCATTGAAACAAAATTTTGGATCTGGGTCAAAAAAATTACTTTCACCGCCATAAACAACTACAATTTGCGCTTCAATACCCACTACTTTGAGCATTGATTTCATAAAATTAGAGAGTGCTTTGCAGTCACCGTATTTATTTTTTTCAACATAAGCAGCATCATACGATTGCAATCCGCCTATGCCAAGCGTTATTAATACATAGCGCGTACTATGTTGCAAATAATGATATAGCGTATCAATTTTTTCGCGATTCGTTTTACAATTTTCTACCATCGATTTAATGCGTAATTCCATCGGCGCAGAAAATTTATCGCGATCACGGTTTAATTCTGCAACAAATTTTCCAAAACTTTCCCAAGTATTTATTTCCCCTTTAAAATCAAAGTAGCTAAATGGACTTGAAGTTGTTTGTACTGTGGTGAGGGTTTTGAAATAAGCAGGAGCGTAAACTTCTTTACTAACAGCTTTTACATTATCCATTTGCCACAAATAAGTTCGCTTACTATCTTTTAAACTTGTAGAAGGTTTTAAGTCTGTATTTAAAATATGGAAGTTTAATTTAAATTCCTGAGGTTCTGATATAAAATATTCGGAATGCTGTACGGAAACTTTATAATTTTGAGGGCTCCAACTTGGAAATTGAAAAAAAGAAGTTTCTTTAATTTCATATTCTAACTCGAAAGTGTAGGGTAAAATACCGTAGTTATTTTCAATTGTTTTTAACCGGGAATCTGTGTAAAGTGCCGAGCTATTGTAAGGGCGATCTGAAATTTCGTCTTTTTCAACTTTGCGAATTAATTTACCTTCTGCGTCGTAATAGCGCGCACGAATCGTCTTTACTTTCGATGTTTTGTCGTAGTAAACTTGAAAAACATCGAAAGGATTATTTTCTTTTAGAACGGTAATGACATTTCGAAATTTAAAAGTCGCATCGTTAATAGCGTTTACTTCAAACGCTTCTATATCTTCTCGCACCACTGCAGAAGCATTTTTTTTGAGCGAATCTGGAATGAGACTCACAGCGTACTGTGGTTTATCTTGCGCTTTGAGTTGTGTAACTATAAAAAAAAGAACAAAAATTTGTACTGACACTAAATATTTCATGGGCTATTAAATTTTAATTGTTATCAGCTATGAGCTGTGAGCCTTGAGCATTGAGCCACATATCACGAGCGGTGCTCATAGCTCAAGGCTAATAGCTCAGAGCTTTTTTAAAACTATTTGCTCTGCTAATTTATTCGAGACTTGATTAAAAAATTCTTTGACACTTGCGTAATCTTCTGGTTGATAAACCAATTGATTGATGTCTATTTTGACAGAGAGTTGTAAAATATTTCCATTTACCGCACTCACGTATTTGAGCGAGCCGCCCGTCTTCAGCAAATTAAAAACCACCGATGTAGGTTTTTCTTCAACCACATATCCTTCTGGAAGAGTGAGATTCAGAATATACTGATCGCGAATCGGATATTCAAACTCTATTGGAAATGACCGCGTTGGTAATTTAAATGGATTTTCGTCGTAATCGGTTTTAAGGGTTGGTTTCAGGTAAATTATATTATTTGCTGTAGTAGTAGCGTTCGGAATTTCGCAATACACATTACGTTTATACGGCTCGTCAATATTTTTAAAATTGGATCGGACGACGCTATCAAATTTTATATCGGGATAAATGATTGCCAACTCTTTTTTAATTTTGTCTTTATCTTCAGCGTCTTTCTGCCGTTCATTTACGCCCGAATAGCTGCGGTAAGTTCCGTTAATCGCACCTTTGAGTGTACCTTCTGCATCCAGCTTTATGTTTGTGATAATTAATTTTGAACTCGTTGGCGCAACTATCGGCACCCAACGCGGTTTGAGAACGTCTAAAATCCAACCTTGCTCGTTCAAAGATTCAACGCGCGGCATACCAAGCGGACGTAAATTACTCCCTACGTCTGCGAGAACGGATTTTTCGCCGCGATCAATATAGCATACTAAATGAGAGAACTGATTAATCATAGGATTTGCCGTAAACGGTTTGCCGTTGCTGCGCGTACTAATAAGCATCGGATAAGATTTTATATCCAACTCTTTCAAACAAACGAGCATCATCATGTTGAGTTCACCGCTGTTTGCCGTTTTCTTTTTAAAAGCATCGTTAAGTGTTTCATCACTCGACTCCGAATATTCTTCGTTCCAATTTAAGTGATTGCAGAGATAGTTATAGATGATTTGAATTTTTTGGTCTTCCGTACTTTTTTTATCAATCAATGGTTTAATTTCTTCCCAAACATCCTCATAATTTTCTTCTTTCGTAATCTGCTGACCTAAATATTTATTCTTGTTTAATTCTTTTGCCACTTCTTTCCAATCGGAGAGAAAATTATCTGTATTTCCGTCTGGGCGATTAATTTTATTGAGCTGAAAAATAATTTGACTCACGGCATCATTGTGTGAACACATTAGCGGTTCGGCGCGGAAAGCAGGAATAGAATCCGCATAATATTTATTTACAGCAAATTGAATGAGATCGCGCCTATCGGGGAAATTTTTTGTTCTGATTTTACGTTGCCCTTTCGAAAGCATGTTATATTCGTAATATTACGGAATGTTTAACCATAGTTCCGAATGTCGCACTGGAACATTTTCTTGAAAAGTCCAACGCGGAAGTGTTGAAATAGAACTAAATGCTTTTTCGTATTCGTACTCAATAATGCAACCTTCCGTCAGTTCAGGAAAAGCAAAATTTCGCGTGAAATAATATTCATTCACTTTCTTATCTACAAAATCTATTTTAGTCAACTCTTTTCTTGTTCCATCAGGTTGAATTACTGCTGCTTTTATTTTAGTGAGTTTGCCTTTAATATCGTTGCGGGTGTACCAAATTTTTATATAGCCGTTATCTTTAAAAGCAGATTTTT
>JAYVVO010000342.1:0-4239 GCA_043786955.1 Saprospiraceae bacterium | reverse complement strand
GACCAAGAATTGTTTTTATACAGACGAGGGAAGAGAAAAGGCTCAATGAACCTCGGGCAACCTGCTAAGCAAGGTGCCTCAACCTTCCAGAAATTTTTCTGGAATTATAAAAACTAAAGTCATGTATCATTCAAACCGCGCAAATTCGCGCTTTCAATTTTCCGAATTCATTTTATCTTACAACAAAATTTGTTGTTGTTGCTATTGCTCAAACGATAACGTTTAATTCAACGCGCTATTTTTATTTTTAATTTTTCTGCAGAAAGTTAAAATTTTTCTATAGTATGCTTCATTAAACTTTGTCACAATTTCAGTAGGTCAGCTTGTCTTAAATTCATTTTTAAATTTAAATAAAATTATTCTTATGTCGAATCAACGTTTTGAAACTTTACAATTACACGCTGGTCAAGTAGTTGACCCAACCACCACCAGTCGCGCGGTGCCATTATACCAAACCACGAGTTATGTTTTCAACAGCTCGGAACATGGTGCAAATTTATTTGGTTTAAAAGAGTTCGGTAATATTTATACGCGCTTGATGAACCCAACCACCGATGTTTTTGAAAAGCGCATTGCTGCTTTAGAAGGTGGTGTTGCGGCTTTAGCAGTTGCATCAGGTCAGGCGGCGCAATTTATTGCTATTAATAATATTACAGTTGTAGGCGATAATATCGTTTCAACAAAAAATTTATACGGCGGTACGTACAATCAGTTTAAAGTACAATTTAAAAGTTTAGGCGTTGAAGCGCGTTTTGCCGCTACCGATTCACCGAGCGATTTCGAGCGTTTGTTTGATGCTAAAACAAAAGCCGTTTATTTAGAAACGATTGGTAATCCCGCTTTTAATATTCCTGATTTTGAAGCGATTGCCGCTGTTGCGCACGCGCATGGTATTCCTGTTATTGTTGATAATACGTTTGGTGCGGGTGGTTTTTTATTCCGTCCGTTGGAGCATGGTGCTGATGTTGTTGTCGAATCGGCTACAAAATGGATTGGTGGTCACGGGACAAGCATCGGCGGTATTATTGTCGATGGCGGTAAATTTGATTGGGGTTCAGGAAAATTTCCACAATTTACAGAGCCGAGCCCAGGTTATCATGGTTTAGTGTTTAATGATGTTTTTGGTGTTAAAGGTCCGTTTGGCAATATTAATTTCATCATTCGTGCGCGTGTTGAAGGTTTGCGCGATTGGGGTCCTGCTATTTCACCGTTTAATTCTTGGCAATTAATACAAGGTGTAGAAACGCTTTCTCTGCGCGTTGAACGCATTGTTGAGAATGCACTTAAATTAGCGCATTGGTTAGAGGCGCATCCGCAAGTTGCAAAAGTTAATTATCCAGGATTGAAAAGTTCGCCGTATCATGATTTAGCTACTAAATATTTAAAACGCGGATTTGGTGGTGTTTTAAGTTTTGAACTAAAAGGAGTAAAAGAAAACGCCATTAAGTTTGTTGATTCGTTGAAACTCATTAGTCATTTAGCTAACGTGGGTGATTCAAAAACTTTAATCATTCAACCTGCTGCAACTACGCACCAACAACTCAGCGAAGCAGAACAGTTAGAGGCTGGTGTTACACCCACTTTATTACGTATCAGTGTTGGGATTGAACATATAGACGATATTAAAGCGGATATTGTTCAAGCGTTGCAAAGTGTTTACGATTCGCAATTGGTACTTAATTAATAGAAGAAAGCCGCGTTGCGCGAGTGGCGCGGCAACTTTTTTAATGGTTTATAATAATGGTTAATAATTAATGGTTACATAAATGAATCATTAGTCATTAACCATTGACCATTAACAACTAACAATTAATCATTAAATTTTACAAATGCTGATCGAACGTCCACAATTTGAAAATTCTCTACTCAAAGAAAATACAATAGAAAACAAAAAGGAGTTTTTAAAAAAAACACCCCATACTGTTGATGGCGTAAAGTCTGTACTATTTAATGAGCCTTTTGAATTGGAGTGTGGTGTCGTTTTGCCCGAATTGCAAATTGCTTACAACACCTACGGCGCGATGAACGCCTCGAAAGACAATGTTGTTTGGGTTTGTCATGCGCTTTCTGCTAATTCAGATGTAGCGGATTGGTGGAGTGGATTAATCGGCGAAGGTAAATTTTTCGACCCTGAAAAATATTTTATTGTCTGTGCTAACATTATCGGATCGCATTATGGTTCAACGAGTGCATTGAGTATTAATCCTGAGACAGGTAAATTTTACGGAAAATCTTTTCCAGTAATTACTATTCGTGATATTACGCGTTCGCATCAAATGCTTGCGGAATATTTAAAAATAGAAAAAATTAAAGTTGCTATTGGTGGTTCAATGGGTGGTCAGCAAGTTTTAGAATGGGCAATTCAAAATCCTAATTTTTTTACACAGATCGCCGTCATCGCTTGTGGCGCAAACATGACAGCGTGGAGCATTGGTTTAAACGAAACGCAACGCATGGCAATTGAAGCCGACGAAAGTTTTTCAGATGAAAATGTTCAAAAAATAAAAACACGTGAAGAATTAATTCAGGCTGGTGCTAAAGGTTTAGAAGCAGCGCGCGCTATCGGTATGATGACTTACCGAAGTTATTCTGGTTATAATTTAGCCCAGAGCGACGACAGAAATAATATTGACACTTTTAAAGTACAAACCTACCAACGCTATCAAGGCGAAAAATTGAGAAAACGATTCAGTGCGCTATGCTATTCCAGCATTACTAAAACGATGGATTCACACAATGTTGGGCGCAATCGAGAAAGTATTCACGCGGCGCTGTCAAAAATAACGGCACGCACTTTAGTAGTAGGTATCGAAACCGATATACTTTTTCCCTTAGAGGAGCAAGTTACATTAGCGTCGCACATTCCTAATAAAGAATTTCGTGTTATAAAATCTAAGTTTGGACACGATGGTTTTTTAATTGAGTTCGACCAAATGGAGCGACATTTGGCTAATTTTTTTAAGGATTAAATAAAAAGACGCATTTTAATTTTTTTGATTAGTTTTGTAAGAATTAAGTTTCAAAACTATTAAAAATTTAAGCATGAAGTCTCTCGCATTCATTCTAATTTTATTTTTATTTTTTCTTACCGATAAAGCTTTCTCTCAAGCAGCCGTTAATGGGGGCAGTTTAAAAAATTTTGAAGATCTCTACAACTCTGGAATAACCTCTGGTTTTGAATCGGATGGCTTAATAAAAGGAACACCTTATTTTTTAGATAAATGGCTTTCAGCCCGCATCAGTTTTCCCGATAGTTCCGTCTATGAAAAAAATGTTCTCGCCAAATTAGATATTAACAGAGGTATAGTTTTTATAAAAAATGGCAAAGGTGAACCCATTGCAGTACAACCCTTTAAAATTTTAGGTATCGAACTTACTGAAGATGCAGGTGCTAAACATTTATTTCGAGTCTATCAAATCAATCCAAATCAACCTGTTGATTATTGCGAAGCATTGTTTGAAAGTAACAAACTGAAAGTTGTTTGTCTTCATAGCAAATATTTTAAACACGCCGAAGTGGAACAACACGGATTAGAATCGGAAACTATACCCGATCATTACGAATCGAAAAAAGATGCGTATTACATAAAATTCAGCGCGAGTCTTTTTAAAAAATTCAGCTACAACCGAAATGATTTTATTGAACAGTTTAATAATAGTTTGCAGCAAAAACTAAAAGATTTTTGCCCAAAAAATAATATTGGAAAGCAATTAGACGCTGAAAGTTTAAGTAAAATGTGTAATTATATTCAACAGTTTATCTGATTAATGGACGAGAATAGAATGTAGATGGCGAATAAAAATTCTAAAACTTTGGTGTAAAACAAAAATAGTCTAATTACGTAAAACATAGTTCTTTCTAAATCAATTTTAAATAAATATTATAAGTCAATTCAAAATGAAAAAAATAGTACAACAAGTACATCCTCAAAAATGGACAGACATTAAAGCAGAGGATGCTTGGACGATGTTTAAAGTTATGGCAGAATTTGTTGAAGGCTTCGAGCGATTAAGTGATATTGGTCCTTGCATTTCCATTTTTGGTTCAGCGCGCACAAAACCCGACAATAAATATTACAAACTCGCGGTTGAAGTTGCTAAACGATTGACGCAAGAAGGTTTTGGAATAATTACTGGCGGTGGACCTGGCGTGATGGAAGCAGGAAACAAAGGCGCGCAAGAAGGTGGTGGTGCATCGGTGGGTTTAAATATTCATTTACCTTTTGAGAAATTTCACAA
>JAYVVO010000341.1:0-4259 GCA_043786955.1 Saprospiraceae bacterium | reverse complement strand
CTCTTAGAATAAAAAAAATATTAAGCCATGTGTCTGCACTTTCAACGCTGAGTATTTCGCGTCGCGTAAGTCAATCGGTAGACATTAACGTGGTGTTCAATCCATACAAAAACACTATTGCCGATACTTCGTTGATTGGTTTAAACACTACTTCGCGCAACTCGATATTTATTAATAGAAACGGTACAACTTGGGAATTGGAATTGAGTAGCAACACTAATAAACAACGCAATACGTATGTAACCGGTTTTGAAGAGCGCGCAAAAAGTGAAACCTATGCGCGACTGCGATACAATTTTTCAAACACTGTGGCAGCACAATTTTTTTTAAGCGCATTTCAACTGAATAGCAATACAGAAAATTTTGCGGATAGAAACTATCGGATAAAAGGTTTTAGATTAGAACCGCAAATAAGTTTCTTTATCAATAAGAATGCGCGATTAACGACACAGTATAAATTTAAATCGGCAGAAAATATTTTAAAAATATACGGTGAGCGGCTTACACAAAATGAATTTAGCACAGAATTTACTTTGAACGCAGCAAAATCATCACAGGTGCGCGCAAAAATTACAGGTACTGTTGTAAATTTTGTAAATGGTGAAGCAAACGGCGCCACAGGTTTTGCCATTTTAGAAGGGTTACAAAATGGCAATAATTTTATCTGGAATCTGACGTATGATAAATCGCTCTCGCAAAATTTATTACTTTCGCTCAGCTACGAAGGTCGCAACTTAGGTGATGCGCCTGTTTCTCATATTGGTAGAATGCAAATACGCGCTAATTTTTGACGATGTTTTTAAAAGGGGTGCTTACCTTTTTTGTTCTTCACAAAAAATGACTATTTAACTTAAAAAACTTTGTTCTACAGTAAGAATCTCTTAATTTTGTAGGAGTACTTAAAAATCGCTTATTATGGTCAATAGTCGCTCAGAGACGTACACAATTGAGGTTTTGAATTTAAATGTTCTTAGCCTTTTGCAAGACTTAGAGCGCTTGCAACTGATCCATATTCGCAAAACTAAACCTGAAAAAAAAGAAGTAAATGTTTTTGCAAAATATAAAGGTGCAATGCAAAAGCAAACTTTAATCGAGATTGATTTGCAATTAAAAGAATTGAGAGAAGCATAGGAATAAAATAGTTATGGGATACTAACACAGCTATTTACTATTTTCAGCAACAATTTCCACCCAATGCCGAAAAATACATTGACAATCTACTCTCTCAATACAGAGTAGCTATCTCTGCTATTACTGAAATTGAACTTATGTGTTGGAAAAATGCAACTCCTGAAGATTTGATAACACTAAATTCTTTTATCAAAGATTCGATGGTTTTTGAACTTGAACAACCTGTAATAATAAAAACTGTAGAAATTAGGAAGAAATACAAAATTAAATTGCCTGATGCAATTATTGCGGCAACTGCTTTAACACAAAATCTAGTTTTATTAAGTAGAAATGTTTCTGGTTTCAAACAAATTGATGGGTTAAATTTGATTAATACTTGGGAGCAATAATCTTTTAAAAAATAGTTTCTGCTAAATAGATATTCAGAATTCTGTTAAAATTAAGGTGATCATTTCCCGAAATTGAAATAATTAGATTAAAAAATTTTGTCTCTTTCCAATCTCCTCAAATAAAATCTTATAGTCTATCTGGTCAGTAATATTTACAACTGTATTGTTTACCATAGTAATTTTTAAATCGTATCTATTAATTGGGTTAAGCAAATTATATTTCTGGTCGCAATCCACTTTCCAAATCCAATTTATATCAATAAAATGTTCAAATTCTTTTACATCAGTGTAATCATGTTGATCAGTGTTTAAGGCAAAACCGACAGCTATAACTCTATTTTCATTATGATAAAGCAAAACGATATCGCCAATTTGGATTTTATCAACTTTATGTCTGCCTTCTTCAAAAGCAGATACCTTATTTTGTCTTAACATGAATTTAAATCCATTTGGGTTTAAATGCTCAGGTTTGCTATTAGTATTTACCAACCATGCTTTCATAAAAAATAATTTTTGAACTTTAAAAGTGAATTCTAAAACTTGATGTCGTTATTTAGATAGGAGCTAAGACAGGTGCAACTTGATTTTGAATTGATTTTCATACTATTTTTTTTCCTAAATTTAATTCTGCGCTATAAAGGCGGATGAACCAAAAATTTTAATCAAAAGACGAATTTATATGCAAAGTTATCCATAAATTTTTAAACATAAAAATTTATTTCATAAAAAAATTAAAAGATAAGCAGTTTCATCATACTTAAAACCAGAGTTAACAAAAAACAACAGATTATTCGGGTATATTCAACAATAAATTGTCTAATTCTTTATCAGAGATATTTTCTTTTTCGGATTTATCGTAGATAGATAACAGATAGACCGTTTCATCAGTAACGACGAAATTGGTTATTATTCTTGCACCACCACTTTTACCTTTCCCCTTTGAAGCAATTGAAATCCTAATTTTGTAGCAATTCTTACCAATAGAAATTCCCGACTCAGGGTTTTCTTTCAGAATTTGGATTAGCTCGTAAATTTCAGATTTTAGTGAAGCATATTTTTTGATAAGTCTTTTTGCTTGCTTCTCAAAAACTTCGATTGTATCTACTTTATAGCTCATTTAAAAAATCTTCTGCGTTACGAGATTTCTTTTTCCCAGCACGAATTAATTTCATCTCCTCAACTGCCTCTTTGATTTCACTGATTAAAAGAGCTTTCTCATCGGAAATTAATTTGACTTTAACATAAGATAAACTGTTCAATAGATCCATCAATGAAATAGCTCTGCTATCTTTAATGTCTAATAAGACTTTCATCAGTTATTGTTTTAAGAATAAAAATTAACGAAAATAAAAAATAACAAAAATCATTCCAAAACACTTCTTAGATATTTTCGTAAAAAATTTAAGAAGTGTTTTGGAATTTGCGAAGTAAGTGAGAAAAATATAAACACTCAGAAAAATTATTTCTCCGCAGGTTGAAACGTCAATGAAACAGAATTAACGCAGTGGCGCAAACTTTTTGGTGTAAACCGTTCGCCTTTAAAAACATGACCTAAGTGTGCATCACAATTGGCACAAAGAATTTCTGTGCGTCTGCCATCTGAATCTGTTACTTTTTTTATAGCACCCGGTATTTCATCGTCAAAGCTGGGCCAACCGCAACCGCTATCAAATTTATCTTCCGATTTATACAACGGTGCACCGCAACGCTTACAAAAGTAAGTGCCATTTTCATAAAATTTATTGTACGTACCTGTAAAAGGTCTTTCTGTTCCTTTATGAAGTATGACGCGCTCTTCTTCGGGCGTAAGGGGATTAAAAACTTTTTCTTCCATGTTAATTTTATTTTCTAAAACAAAATTCAGGTATAGTTAGTTCTTTGAAAACCGCATAATTAACTAAACTATTCACCTCCACTAATAATTTCGAAATCGGTGCGTCTATTTTTAGCGCGACCGACATCGGTATTATTATCTGCAACGGGTTTATCGCTTCCAAAACCCATAATTACAAATCGGTTACGCGGCATATTGTACGTGCTCGTTAAATATTCGACAACAGATTGCGCACGACGCAATGATAAAGATTTATTCGTTGCAGGATTACCTGTATTATCCGTATTTCCTGAAACGCGAATACGCGCATTTGAAAAAGCGCGCGCTAAGTCCACCATTTCTTTATCAACGATGTATTTTGCATTCTCATCAAGCTGAGATTGACCTGATGCGAAAGAAATTGTTACTGATTTTGTTGCAATCGCTTGCGATGTTTGAACTTCGGCGGTGGCTGCGGTAAACGTTTTTTGTCCTTCAGCAAGCAAAGTTGCGCCCTTTAATTGCGCTGAGCGAACAATACTTGGATCACTAATAAGTTTCCACAAAGGCGTTTTAGCATCCGCATAACCTAAATTTTTATACACTTGCGCCATCCGATTGTACAACAACTCGCCATTCACGCCTTTAAATTCTGGATTCAATCCAAAAAAATTCAAATTATCGCCGTGCGTACACAAACGCACATTATTAATTGATTTAGTGTTCGCATCTAATGTTGTGCCCGAAAAAGCATCCGTTAAAATTTGCGCCGCTTTTTGTTTATTAGCAGCTGATCCATTAATTTCGGCAGCACCCTTCATCCAACCTTCGTATAGCTGAATCAATCGCGCGCGATTTGCTTCAACATATTTGCGTTTGGCGAAAAATACATCGGCAATTATGTTTGATGCAGAGCGCGTACTTTC
>JAYVVO010000340.1:0-4260 GCA_043786955.1 Saprospiraceae bacterium | reverse complement strand
AATCACTTTTCACTTTTATTTGATCATCTTTTTTTAAATTTCTTCCATTAAATCCACCTGCATTCGCTTTTAAGTTAGTACTATAACTTCCCAACCATTTTTCAATTTCAAAACCATTTTTTACGGCTATATATGTTCGCGCGCCATTTTTCCATTTTTTAAAATTAAGTGTTGCGCCGCGCTGAACATAAATGGGCGTATTTAATTTAATTTCTTTTTCATCAAGAGTAGGCGTAAAATCTCCTCCACTAATCGCTATTATAATAGATTTATGAAAAACGATTGAACACGCGGGAAAATGACATTCTAAAACAGCTTCGTCAGCAACATTTCCAACTAAAAAATTTGCCGTTTGTGCAGCAATTCTATCCATCACACCTGTCGGATTTATTCCCAGATGTTGAAAACCAAAGCGACCTAAATCTTGAATACTATCAGCAGTGCCAGATTTAATAACTGATAGGGTAGAGGTGGAAGGTGAATGTTGAGAAAGCTCGAGTTTTTCGCTCGTCTTTTCGCTTTCCTCTTTTAATTCTCTAAACTGCTCTAAGGAAATTTGTTTAAACTGAACGTCATCACCTGGTTGCAAAAAAACGGGATATTCTTTTTTCGCATCGAACATTTTAAGTGGTGTTTTTCCAATAATATTCCATCCACCGGGTGAATCGGACGGATAAATGCCTGTTTGTGCATCTGCGATACCAACGTTTCCAGCTTCAATTTTCGTTCTCGGCGATTTTTTTCGCGGTGTAGCAATGCTTTCATCTACTATCCCCATGTACGGAAATCCTGGCAAAAAACCAATCAAATAAACGCGATATAATTTTGAGGTGTGCGCTGCAATAATATCTGTAATAGACATTTTTTTTTCGAGCGACATCTCAATTAAATCAATACCTAAAGATACATCATAGCAGACAGGAATTTCGACAACCTTAATTTGAGAAGTAACTGTAAAATCGCAATTCAAAATTGCTAATTCGATTTGTTCAGTTAGATAACGTGTTGCAGAGGTGTAATTTTTCCTGATTTCACAGATATCGTAAATAACGGAAACACTCGCATAGGCAGACATAATATCTAAAACACCAACAATTTCTAGGTCGCGCATATAGTACGCTATCGCAAGAACTCTATGATTTATATTTTCATTGATCGTATCTCCCAATTCAATCGTGAGCGCACTATCCCCCAAAGCATATATTTTGTAATCAATCATGATTACATCTTTGAATAACCGACAGGCGTAACAAAAACTATAGTTTTAGGGACGTTCACTTCGATTGTTTCTTTATAATTTTCGATGCTCACGCTCGTCGTCCCTGTTTTTGGACTATTGAAAGTAATTATGCGCTGCAAAGAAAACGGTACACTTTGCGTTCCCACCGAAAGTGCATCGGGCTTCAAGTTTTCAATAGTTATCGTACGCGTTTGGGCGGGTTCTTCGATCAACATTTTTTGAAGCGAGAAATTTGTGGGATGAATAAAAAAATAATTTTTATACCGTGCACTACTTCCCGACAAAAGTAAATTTAGATCAGTCGTATTTTTTTCGAGTTTTAATTCATTCGCAGGCGTTAAACTCACTGGATTGCCAAGCAAAATATTTTGAATGGTCGTAAAATCGGCAGGAATTCCGTACTTTGTTTCTAAATAACTTAAACTTTCTGCCAAATATTGTGATTGAATTTGATTAACGATGAAGACCGAATCGCGTGTAATTTTAGCGCGAGCGACTTGTATAAAGCCAAGCTTTGTTATTTTTATCCAAATTACGCTGTCTCTGTGCCAAATTATTTTTGCCGAGGCTCCAATATTCATCGGTTTACCTTTATAGTCTAAATCAAAATCGCCCGAAAGCCAATTGATACTTTTTTTATCATCATTAATGCTTTGCCAAACCTGCAAAGCGTTTTTCGCTTGCACTCCAGTTGTCGCTTTAGGGGACGTAGAAGAAATGGCATTTTTACTTCCACCGCAAGCCACAAAGAACAAAAAGCAAAAAGCAAAAAGCACAGAGCAAAATGCAAAACGAAACTCTGCAAAGGTTTTAAGGTTCATTGAAAAAATATTTAATTTTGTGTAAGTAGCATTTAGTTCTATTCTGAAATGTTCGTATTGCGTCGATCTTAAACGAGCAACTCTCAACGAGCAACTCTCAACGAGTAACTCTCAATTGATCTATTCAATTTTTTTTTCTAAAATTTTACGATTTAATCCACTCGAAGCGGGCGCTACTTTGGCAGCTTTTTCCCAAACAGCTTGCGCTTTTTCTAAACTTCCCTTTCTGAACAAATAATCACCATATTCTTCCAGCGCAGCAGCATCTTTTTGCAATGCGGCAAAACTTTGCGTTTCTTCCACTTGGGCTACCAACTGTGCTGATTTTTTTTGCGCCGCATCGTTTCGATTTTGCAGCGCATTGGCATAGCGCAATAAAACCCACGCCGATTTTGGAGTTAGTGCTAAGGCTTGAGAAAAATAGGAATCCGTCGCAGCGTCGTCTTTTTGTTTCGAGGCTATAAATCCTTTTTCAGCAAGTAGCACACTTTTAGAATCCGCTCGATTACCACTCATCAATAGCGCTTGATCAAGTGCATCGTTCGCTTCTTTATAGCGCGCCTTTTTTTCTAAAGCTTGCGCCTGAAAGTAATACGTAAGGTTTTCGTTCGGAAAATTATCCTGAATCAAATCTACTTTCTGAAGAATCGAATCCCAAGCGCCCAAATTTTTATAAATGTACAACAAGTGTTCCCAAACCCCAAAATTAGTTGCATTGCGCAATATGCTTTCGTTATATTGTAAACTGGCATTTTTGTAATCGCCTGAATAAAAATAAACATCCCCCATAACAGCATAACTTTGCGATTCTTTCGGATGCGTCATAATAAGTGCTTGCCCTAAATCAATACACGGTGCATTTAATTTAGTTTCACCATCTGCAAGTCGTTGTAGGTATGGTAAAAAAGTATTTACTTTTTCCTTTAACGCAATGTCCGGATTTGCAAATAATGTTTTTAATTCGTTTGGAATAGTGGTTGATTGCTGGCTATTCGTTGCTCCTTGTAAAACTGTTTGTGCCAAAATAGCTTTAGAATTTTTTGGATCTAAAGCAATAACACGCTTAAAATATGCCCCTGCCGTTACTTTGTCGCCGATGGCTTCGTAATAATTAGCTGCACGCAATTGAAATTCCGTAGTATTGAAATGCGCAGCTGCTAATTTTTTCAATTCTTCCCCTGCGCGTTTGCTATCTTTTAATTCCAAATATAGTGCAAATTTTTTTTCACACAATGATTCGCTTAACCCATCTATTTTTTCTAAATCATCCAAAGTTTTTATCGCATTACCAGAATCACCTTGTTTCTGATAACACTCTGCTAAACGTTCATACAGTTCAGGTTGATAATCGGTTGTAAAATTCGGACCGCTGATGAGTTTTTGATATACTTCCGCCGCATTTTTAAACTGATTCTGTTTTTCATACATTTCAGCCAGCCACACACTGTACCATTTATTTTTTGGATCGGCTGCAATTGATTTTTTTGCCCAATCTAAAGCCACTTGCGTTTTTTCCATGCCCGCATTTACGCGCGACAGATAATGCGCGCAGGCATCACACTTATCGTCCGCATCATAGACGGCTTTAAATTTTTCTTCAGCCGATGCTAATTTACCGAGTTGTAAATCTTGAATACCTGCTATAAACTTTTCTTCGTTTTTGACAGACATCTCGGATTTCATTCCAGCTATTGCACCAGATGTTATTTGTGCAAAAATATAAAAATTTGCAAAGGTCAAAACCAGCGAAACGTATAAAATTCTACCTTTCATTTTAAATGTTTAGTATTTGGAAAACGTCGAAGAGTACATTGTTGTTGCATGGAAATTTTTTTGAAAGAATTGTTCAACCCTAAATTTCTTGTTCAAAAAGTGTCACCCAAATATTCCAATAATGTTTTGAAAGCGATGAAGATGGCAAAAATTTATTGCCGACAATTTTATAACCAAATTTTAGATAATAATTTTTAAGATTTTCGTTATCTGCCCAAGTGTCGAGTCGCAGAATAGATTTATTATTTTCTCTTGCTTTTACTTTTGACCAATCTATAATGCGTTGCATAAAATTATTTCCTCGAAAATCTAAATGTGTCGCGATGCGATGCAAATACAGCGAGGAATCATTGTCTCGAACATCCCAAATGATTGGATCGGAAAAAGCAATCGTAAAAACGCAGGTAATTATATTATTTTTTGTAA
>JAYVVO010000339.1:0-4278 GCA_043786955.1 Saprospiraceae bacterium | reverse complement strand
ATTACCAAAAAGATTTTAAAGACGTAAAGATTTTTAAACTCGAACAAAATTATCGCTCGACGCAGCACATTGTTGATGCTGCGAACGAAGTAATTATGTACAATAAGCGGCAGATTCAGAAAACGATTTGGACAGAAAAAATTGATGGTCAGCGCATACAATTGGTGAAAACGCAAAGCGACCAAGAGGAAGCGAAACGCGTTGCCGATTTAATTTTAGAACATAAGAATCGGTATCATCTCAAAAATTCTGATTTTGCTATTTTGTATCGCACAAACGCGCAATCGCGTCCGTTTGAAGAATCGTTGCGCCGCATAAATATTCCGTATCGCGTGTATGGTGGCATGTCGTTTTATCAGCGCAAAGAAGTAAAAGATGTTTTAGCTTATTTGCGCCTCATCACCAATTTGAACGACGATGAAGCGTTCCGACGTATTATTAATTTACCACGTCGTGGTATCGGTGATAGCACAATAGATAAACTTTCGCTCGAAGCCTCCACAAAAAATGTTTCGCTGTGGCTTGCCATACCTACGTATCAAGGTACGCCGCGCGAAAAAACGGCGTTGGAATCTTTTAGATTATTAATTGAAGCCGCACTGCAACGCGCCAAGAAAGGTACGGCGTATGAAGTTGCGGTGTATATAGCGAAGCAATCGGGTTTGATTGATTCTTTAAAAATGGATACGACGCTCGAAGGTATCGGCAAATTAGAAAACGCGAATGCGCTATTAGACGCGATTAAAGAATTTGTCGAGAACGATGAAGTGATAGACGAAGCAATTTCGCCCGATAAAACGCTCGCCACCTATTTACAAAATGTCACGCTTGTAAGCGAATTGCCGACTGAAAATGGCGAAAATCCCGAAGTTGTTACGCTCATGTCGGTGCACTCGGCTAAAGGTTTGGAGTTTAAATCGGTTATCGTCGGCGGTATGGAAGAAGATTTATTTCCGAGTTTTATGTCGAAAGATGCACCTGAAGGTTTAGACGAAGAGCGCCGATTGTTTTATGTCGCCATCACGCGGGCTGAACAATTTTTGACACTCACTTATGCTACAAGTCGTTACCGACACGGACAAATGAAATTCGCGGATGTGAGTCGTTTTATTGATGAAATAAGTTCAACGCACATGGATGGTGTGAGCACAATGCTCGGTAGTCGCGGTGGAAGTGCTGCGTCCACTTCCGTGGTGCAACGCGCACGTATCGGTGGTTTGCCGTTGCGTTCGCCCCAAAAATTACAGATGACCATGATTGACGACGCAAACTTTGTCGCCAGTCCACCCGATAAAATTAAATTAGGAAATAAAATTTTACATTTGCGTTTTGGTAACGGCGAAGTTTTAAGTATTGAAGGCGGAAAAGATAATCCGATTGCGGCTATTCGTTTTGATGGATCGCCAGAAGTGAAAAAAATTGCGCTGAAGTTTGCGAAATTGCAAATCATGGATTAACAGATAGTATAATGATAGAAAAATTAATTCCGCTTTTGGGCAAAAGTCTTGAAAGTGAAGAAATAAAAACCCTTTTAACGGATTGGCGCGTACCGTATCCGAAATCTATTACCTGCTCTGCCGATAATCCAAGTGTGAAAGGAAAAATTGAAAAAGATTGTATTCGCTTACATTTTGGTGTGGGCGGTAACAGCAAATATTTAAAACCAATTCCAACGCGATTTAAAGGTGGATTCGTTGGTATTTTCACCAATTTTGAATTTACAAAAAAGCGCGTCGGTGGTATGCCGTTCGGAGTTGAGTTTAATATGTCTGAAGCAGAGCTTACAAAAATATTAGGAAAACCCGTTAAAAATAATTTAGTAGTTGACACAATGACTTGGCGCAAATCTTATTCGGACAAGCACGAATTTATTGTGACTGATATTTTAAACACAGATAGTTCTGCAATGCGGTCAATGAACTTCACGTTTATTTACGAACCCAATTTAATTTTATTAGAAGATTACGAGAAAGCAGGTCTATAAATTTTTTTTCAGTGAAGACTAAAATATGCGCACTCTGTAAAGTTGAAGAAACCACATTGTATCGCGTGCAGGTGCAAAAAGGTAAAATTTGGATTTTTGTATGTAAAGCCTGTTGCGAAAAATCGCAATCGCTGTCCGATTATAAATACGGCGGCACTTGGCAAGGTTATAGACATTGAAGATCTTTTAGTTCAAATAAAAACTATGAAACAACCAATATCAACCCGCTTACTGAGCTACCTCAGCGATCAACTCATCGAAGAAAGTCAGAGTTCGTACAATCCTGTTCTGCAAGTCTGCCTGAAAAACGATCGGTACATGCTTAAAACCGAAAATGCTATTTACAGCTATGCCGATTTGTACGATAATTTTAGTCAATCGTTTGAGCGTATTAAAATAAAAAGTTTGCCGATTACGGAAACCCTCGTTCTCGGAATCGGTTTGGGCAGCATTCCGTTTATGCTTGAAAACAGATTCGGTCGCAAATATCATTACAGTGTAGTAGAAATTGATGCCGAAGTTTTGCGTTTGTTCAAAACGTATGTTCTCGACGAATTGCTATCGCCGTTCGATATTCGCCTCGCTGATGCGTTGCATTTCGATTCTTATTTCGATCAAAAATTTGATCTTATTTGCGTTGATGTTTTCACGGATGTGATCGTTCCCGAAAATTTAGAAACGCTCGATTTTTTAGAAACCCTCAAAGAAAATCTAAATCCTAATGGTGTACTTCTTTTCAATAAACTTGCTGCTTCGCTGACAGATAAAAAGCAAGCGGGTCTCTTCTTCAAAAATTATTTTTCTAAAGTTTTTCCGAATGGAAAAATTATTGACACGGGCACAAATTATATTTTGCTCAACGATGCGCGATTCGATGCACATACTTAATTGAGGCTACCGCAAGTTAAATTTAAATTCTACGTCTAAAGATTATCGTTTTTATAAACGAAAAAATCGTGTGCAGAATAAAGAAACAGCATTCAAAAACTTGTTCGAGCAACAGAAAAACCGTGTTTATAATACGGTGCTTTCGTTGCTGCAAAATGCTGCCGATGCGGAAGATGTTACGCAAGAAGTTTTTGTAAAAGTTTTTGAAGAACTCGAACAGTTTCGTGGCGATGCGCAACTACAAACTTGGATATACAGAATTGCTGTTAACAAGTCGCTCGATTTTTTACGTGCTCAAAAAGCTAAAAAGCGTTCTGGCATTTTGGTGAGACTATTCGGCGACGAAAAAACGGATAAAGTTTTAGAAATTCCCGATTTTATACATCCAGGAGTTATTTTAGAGCGCAAAGAGCAAAGTATTATTTTATTCAAAGCCATTGACAAATTACCTGAAACTCAAAAATCGGCGCTTGTTTTGGCAAAACTCGAGGGGTTGAGTTATGTAGAAATTGCAGCAGTTCTAAAAATAACTGTGCCGTCGGTTGAATCGCTTTTGTTTAGAGCACGTGTTAATTTGAAAAATTTTTTAGTTGATTTTGAAAAAAAATTGTAAAAAAAATTAAAGAAAGAAAATGGATATTGACGATAAAATAGAAAAATTACTCGATAGTCTGGAAGGCACAAAGCGTGCGCAAGCACCTGAAAATTTATTTGCGCAAACTTTAGAACGCATACAAAGCACTGGAAAAATAATGAATGATGCGCAACTTATTCCGATGCGAATTGTCTGGCGGGTAGCTGCAGTTTTTTTTGGTTTTGCTTTATTAAATTTTTACGTCATGAAAACCTATTTACAAAAATCAACCTCCGAAAAAAATGAAATTACCAGCGCAGAATCTCTCAAAGAAATATATTTTACCGACACAACCCTAAATTTATAATGATGGATAAATTAAAAGTGTATAAAAATCTCACTATTGGTTTGGCTGTTTTGAATCTACTCACGCTTAGTTTTTTGATTTTTCCAATCTTCGGGCGTCCGTTTCATCCAAAAGACAATCATGCACTCGATGCTTTTTTCAGGCACGAATTAAACCTAAATGAAACGCAGCAAAAAAATTTTGAGTTTCAGAAACACGCGCACCGCGCTTTGATGGATAGTCTTTTAACGGAAATGCAAAGTGCACGTACGCACTATTATGTTATGAACGCTTCACCTGATAGCGCGAGTTTAGCACGTATCGGCAATCTTCAAAGCCAAATAGAACTTGTGACATTCTATCATTTTAAAGATATCCGAAGTATTTTAAATGCTGACCAACAAACTAAATTTGATGCTATTATTCAAGAAGCAGTGCGTAAACTAAACGAGCCTTCACGTAAACCTAAGGATTAAATTTTGGGAG
>JAYVVO010000338.1:0-11807 GCA_043786955.1 Saprospiraceae bacterium | reverse complement strand
CGGGTTCCATACCAGCGTCTGGCTCAACGCCTAAAAAGTATATCACGCCAGTTTTGCTCGATTTTACTTCTACGGCTTATATTTATACTGTGCCAATGGGTAAAACATTGATTATTAAATCGGGCTCAACCAGTTCGGGTAGAATGGATTTTCAAGTGGATAACGATAATTATAGTTTTTATACGCGGGGTTCGCCTGCGCAGCGTCTGATTTTTATTCCGATGGGTAAAACAATGAAAAAATCTTCTACTTTGACACCCGGCGAAAAATTTACGGTGACGGGCTATTTGTTGAATAATCAATTTTAGTGGTTAATGGTTAATGGTTAATGATTAATGATTAATGGTTAATATCGAGCGGCACTAACCATTAACCATTATTAATTAACCATTATTAAATCTCTTAAAAATAAAAAAATATGAATAGAGTCGTCATACTACTCGCATTCTTCATTCCTTCATTCTTTTATTCCTTCATTTCAAAGGCGCAGCAAATTAAGCGACAAACGCTGTCGGGAAGTGGCAAAGTGCAGGCGCAACCCAATTTTCGAGTGAGTTATACGGCGGGGAGTTGCCCAGGTTGTAGCGTTATTCGCGCGCCTTCGCCGGCAACAGCGGGATTTCTGCGCCAGGGTTTTCAACAACCGCCCGAAGTGCCGCAACCAGCGACGTGCAGCGTGGCACCGCAACAACCGCAATTTTTAATCACACAAACAGCTAGTTTGTGTGGTACAAAATTCGATTTTGAGTTCGTGGGTAGTCAAATTGCCAATGCTGTTTACACTTGGGATTTTGGCGACGGCGCCACGCCGAAAACGTCCAATCAACTCACACCGAGCACAGTTATTTATACAGCAGTAGGCAATAAGAATATCAGCTTGAGTATTTTAGTGCCTGGCTGTAATGCAGTGGGTGCGGCAAAGGTGGTTTCAGTCAATGGTTCGCAATTGGGTTTTGTAGCAGACGTGGCTTTGGTTAACGTTAAATGTTTTGGTAGCACAACAGGTAGCATTGCCCTTACACCGAAAGGTGGAATTGCGCCGTATAAAGTTGGTTGGTCTAATAGTGCATCAACCAATATTTTGACTAATTTAGCTTCTGGTAGATATAAAGCTACACTAACGGATGCGAATAACTGCGCGTACACCGTTGATACTTTAGTGACGCAACCTGCCGCAGCCCTCGGATTTACTTACTTCAAAACAGATGAAGCGTGTAAAGGATTTGGGGATGGCAATATCAATTTAAGTCCAACCGGTGGCGCAACGCCGTATAAAGTTACTTGGTCGAATGGTACTTTAGGCTTTACGCGCGATTCACTCACCTCAGGTCGCTATGCTTTTACGATTGCCGATCGCAATAGTTGTAAATTAGATTCTGCTATTTATATTAATAACCGTTGCAAAACTGTTAAATCAACTTACGATATCATTACGCCGAATGACGATGGCAACAATGATGTTTTAATTGTGCCGAACATTGATAAATATCCGAACAATCAGATGTTTATTTATAATCGTTGGGGGCAGTTGGTTTATACAAAAAAGAGCTATCAGAACGATTGGGATGGTACTACTAACGATGGTAAATTGCTCACAACGGGCGCGTATTATTTTGTAGTTTATTTGAACGATGCTACTAACACGCAACTTAATGGTTCTGTTACGGTAATTCGTTGATAGTTATGAGCTCAAAGCTCAAAGCTCATTTAAAAATATTTGTCAATTAATTAAGCTTATAGCTCATGGCTAATAGCTCAAAGCTCTTTAAAGCATGAATAAAAAGTTTATCACTAAAAGCGCAGGGTTTATAGCAATTTGCTTTTTGCAATTTGCGTTTTGCCCTTTGATAATGGCGCAAAACTATCCATTATACACCAACTATATAACCAATGCGTATGCTTTCAATCCGGCAGCCATTGGCACATACGATCATACCGATTTTCGCGGTACGTACAGAACGCAATGGGTTAATTTTGACGGCGCACCGGTTACAACAACAGCGAGTATCGTTATTCCGATTGGAAAAAATCAACCACTTTCTATCGGTGGTTTGTTTTACACGGATCAAGAAGGACACCTCAAAAAAACGGGCGGCAGCTTACTCTTGGCGTATAACCAGAAATTAGGCGATAAAGAAAAATTAAGTCTCGGTGTTTCGCTCGGTTCTTATAAAACTTCTTTAATGGATGGTTATTTTGCGCAATCCACTATTGATCCCACGCTTGACAATGCACTCTTAGGAAAAAGTGCGCCCGATGTGAGTATTGGGGTGTACTATAAAAAACAAGATGGATTGTTCATGGGCTTTTCTGTGCCTCAACTGTTTAATAAAGTCTTAGATTTCGATCCCACGCTCGCAAAAACGGCTTTCACTACTTTAGCCCGCCATTACTTCGTAGTTGCTGGATATAGTTATCCCTTAAATGAAAAAATGACGATTGAACCTTCGGCACAAATTAAATTAGCACCGTCGGTTGGTCCACAATATGATGTCTCTTTGCGCGCCATTTTCAATAAAATGTTTTGGGTTGGCGGCAGTTTCAGAACAGAAGATGCTTTAGCGGCGATGGTCGGTTTAGACATGCCTAAATGGTATATCGCCTACAGTTACGATTTAACCACCTCATCCATTCGCAACGTCAGTGCAGGCAGTCACGAAATTTCTTTAGGACTAAAAATATTTAAGACCGCTTGTAAAGACCAAGATAAAGACGGCATCTGCGATAAAGACGATAAATGTCCGACCGAACCTGGTCCGAAAGAAACCCAAGGTTGCCCGCTACCGAAGGAAATGAATAATAAATGCCCCGATAGAGACAACGACGGCATTTGCGACAAAGACGATAAATGTCCCGATGTGCCGGGTCCGAAATCAAATCGCGGTTGCCCGTTTGAAGACAGAGACGGCGATGGCGTGCGCGACGACGTGGATAAATGCCCCGATGTACCCGGTTCAGTCGCCAACGAGGGTTGCCCACTGAGCGATAGAGACCACGACGGCATCATAGATGAAATGGATCCTTGCCCAGATGTAGCGGGTCCACTGTCCAATAAAGGCTGTCCATTAGACGGCGATAGAGATAAAGATGGTGTGATTGATCGCGATGATGCTTGCCCCGATGTGCCCGGTCCCGCATCCAATAAAGGTTGCCCGATTACAGACGATAAAGACGGCGACGGTGTGCCGGATGCGATAGACAAATGCCCGAACACGTCAGGTCCTGCCTCCAATAATGGTTGCCCCATAATCCAACAGAGTGAGATGGATATCGTGTCGCTGGCGATTCAAAATTTATATTTCGACTCCGATAAATGGGCAATTCGACCCGTCTCTTTCCGAAATTTAAATCAATTAGCGCGACTGCTGAAAGATAAAAAGGACTGGAAAATTAAAATCTCTGGTCACGCCGACATTCGCGGCAATAAAGAGCACAATCAAATGCTTTCCAAAAATCGCGCCACGGCGGTCAAAAATTACCTCATCTCCAAAGGCGTAGCACCCGATTTACTCGACACCGAGTTTCACGGTCACGATTTACCCGCTGCCGATAATAAAACAGAAGGTGGCTTACAACTCAATCGTCGCGTAGAATTGGAATTTGAGTTTGACTAATTATTAGTGGTTAATGGTTAATTATTAATATCGAGCGGCATTAACCATTAACCATTAACCATTAACCATTAACCATTAACCATTAACCATTAACCATTAACCATTAACCATTAACCATTAACAACGCGCAGCCCCTCACATCCGAATTATCCATTCTTCCCAACACTTCAAAACTACCGTCAGCATACACTTTACCCAAATCATCGGTGGCTATAAAACTACACGTATCAATATTAGCTAAATCAATAATGTTCAGTGCGCCTGTTGGCGATTTATTTTTTTTCGGATCCGACGGGAATATATTAAACGGATCTGTCACATCGCGACTTAAAACTTTCATCGTCGCGATCGGTTCGAATCTAGTTGTTCGTTGTTCGTTGACAGTTGACAACGCATTTAGTTGACAGTTGCCAGTTGACAGTTGACAGACGTTGATCGCTCTTAAACTGTCAACTGTCAACTGACAACTATCAACTAACAACGCGCAACTATCAACTAAATACGCTTGCGAGAGCAGTTCCGTCATACCATATTCGGAATGAATTTTTTTTGCCCCAAAACCCTTTCGCAATTTTTCGTGCAATTCGGATCTAATAATTTCTTTACGTCGTCCTTTCATACCCCCCGTTTCAATAATAATTAAATCCGGCAATTGTAACGTATATTTTTCTACAAAATCGAGCAGTGCAAACGTTACACCAAACAATATTGTCGGTGTTTTGGTGCGCGCGGTATCCTCCAAAATTAATTTTAAATCCGCCTGATTGTACAAAAAAAAGCCACTCTGCGGGTGCGCACTTTGCCCTACAAAATAATCTACCATGTGCACCAGTGAAGAACCTGGTCGCTCTAAATAAGCGGGCAATAAACCGAGAATACAGTAATTTTTTAGGCTGCCGTAAAAACTTTCAAAACCATTTTTAGTTATAGCATTATACCAATCGGTGCTTTTAACGTGGTGCGAACTTGTTATTACACCCGTTGTACCGGAGCTTAAAAATTGGGTTTCCGTTTTCCAATCGCCAGTTTTTAAAATTTTATTCTTAAAGAAAGTAATCGGCAGAAAAGGAAGTTCAGCAATAGAATTAATTTGCGTTGGTTTTTTATCAATTAGGTCGCAGAACTGAGAAAAAAATGCGTTATATTTGTATTGGTAATTAAAAACGTCGAGTGCTAAGTCATCGAATTTCGTTGTTCGTTGTTCGTCGCTCGTTGTTCGTTGTTCGTCTGAGAGTTTACTACGACGATCAACGAGCGACGAACAACGAACAACTAAATCTTCGCGCTCTAATAATTGTTGATTATTTATAATCTCACTCAAGGTTTATTTCTTTTTAACTGAAATCGGGTCGTTATGAATAAATTAAAAATAATTAGCTATGAGCTGTTAGCTTTGAGATTTGAGCTGCTAATCTCGAGCAGTGCTCATAGCTCAAAGCTAATAGCTCATAGCTCAAAGATAATAGCTTTTTTGCTCTTTGCCTTTTGCCTTATGCCTTTTACCTTTTGCACTACCCCACCCGATTATCCAATCATTCCACACATAGAATTTCAAAGCATTAGTAAAACGACACTGCAACAAGGTTTTGGCAGCGAAGATTCTGTTTACGTAACGCTTTCCTTTACGGATGGCGATGGCGATTTAGGTTCAAGCCCAAGTGATCCAACGCTTAATCTTTTTACTTTTAACCGATTAATTAATCAAGTCGCTGATAGTTTTCGCATTCCGTTTGTGCCTGTACAAGGAACAAAAAATGGTATCTCAGGCACCATTCAAGTGCGACTGTTGACCACATGTTGTAAATCGCTTGAACCATGCAAACCTTCCCTAACGCATCCGCTCGACACACTCATTTACGACATCAGCATTAAAGATCGCGCTGGGCATTTGAGTAACATTGTTTCAACACCACCCATATTGTTGCGATGCGATTAGCATCGTTGACAGCGCATTTAGTTGACGGTTGTCAACTAAATGCGCTGTCAACGATCAACGATCAACTAATCAGCCCACGTCCCTCTTTCTGAATAACGCCTTGTTCACCTAAAAGTTTGAGCAACTTATCCAAAATACCGTTTATAAATTCGCGACTTTTATCTGTCGAGTAAACTTTTGAAATTTCGACGTATTCGTTAATCGTTACTTTGGTCGGAATGCTCGGAAAATCCGTGAGTTCCGTAATTGCCATTTTCATCATCACCATGTCCAGCGTCGCCACGCGCTCGGAATCCCAATTTTGCAATTCAGGTTTTATAAGTTCTAAAATTTTGGCATCGGCTTCATACGTTTTGCGCAGCAAATCTTTTCCAAAAGCGAGCGTCTCTACATCTTCGTCATTAAAAGTTTCTATAAATTCATCACTCTGAGGTAATCCTTTCAAAAGTTTTTTCACAGACGCAACGATTAAAGATTCATCATCAATCCATGACGGTGAAAAATCAATCAGTTGTTCTATAAAAGTTTCATGCTTTAATAAATATTTATAAATATCGAGCAAGATAGTTTTATGAATTGCTTCGGTGCGTTCCGATTCTTTCAGCAATAAATAATTTTTATACGCTGGCGTTTCCAAAAACCCCATATAAAAAACCCTATTCAAATCCGCATCGGTTCTCCCTGTCAATCCGTGATCTTTCGTAAGTTTTATAAATTTACTTTCCTCCAGAAATTGTTGCAAAACTTCATTTTCGTATAAAATCGGCTTGAAGATTTTATCAGCCTCCGTCGGCAACATTTTTGCTTTGCGCAAATTTGAATCGTACAACGCACCACGCGCCACATCTACAATTTGCTGAATGCTGTAAAGATATAAATTGTGTGTTGCCACGCCGTAATAATTGTAGCGTTTTAATAGGTCAACCAAAGTCAGCGATGCATCTCTATTTTTTGCGTAGAGTAATTGCATCACTTTAATCCGAATATTTCGGCGTGAAAGCATTTTTTAAGCTTTGAGCTATAAGCAATGAGCAATGAGCTGCTAATCGCGAGCGGGGCTCACAGCTCAAAGCTCATAGCTCACGGCTATTTTATGTAATCGCGTTTAACTTCAGAAAATTTAGGCAGTGCGTTTTTATGCCATTTATGAACTATCGTACCATTGTGCAATAAAAATACACCTGGGTTAGATCGAATCATCGTTTCGCACAAAACTTCATCGGCATTATAAATTGGAAAAGACGCTTGCACAGCGTGACTTAATGCTTCTACCAATTTTGGATCCGCAAAAGGCACTAACCCAGCAATTTTATAACCTTCTTTTTCGGCATCCGCTAAAAACGGATTTATCTTAGCTTGAAAATCGGCGATATAATCTGCGTCAAAACTGTAAGCCTTAATGGTTTCTTCGCGTTTACCGAGACGCTCAAATTTTTTAACCACATTAAACGTATCGCGTTTACCGAGACGTATTTTAACCGTATCCATTTTGAATATAGAATCAACGACTTGTGTGACAACATCTGTCACTTTATCTTTTATTTTACTACTCACTACCAAAAAAGAATAATTCGGATCGGTCAGTAATTTTTCAGTCACATCATCGCCCTGTTTATCAGCCACGCTGAAATCGCTTATTTTTGTCGTCGGCGTCGTTGGTTCAGTGCGCTCTTGATCTATTACTTTCCAGCCAGTGGTTTCACCAAAACTTGTGTAGCCTTTGTCCGTAATATATTCTTTGTAAGACATTTTTTTCGTCTCACCCGTTTTCTGGTTTTTCAAAATGTAATTTGTAATTTCAACTTTTCCTGCCGCTGCTTCTTCCTGTTTTTTTCTATCTAAAATGTTCACACCGTTTTTAAACGGACGGAAATCCACCACAGGTTCATTCGAATTGATATTGTAATTACAAAATAAATATGCGCCAACAATAGTACTGATAAAAATAAAGCGGCGCCAAAAAACGGTAAAAAGTTGGTGATTTTGTTTTCTGAAGAGCAAAAGCAAAAAAGAAATTGGCACAAGAAGGTATAAATCTTTTTTGAAAGAAATAGTCGGCACTAATTTTAAAAAATCGCCAAAGCAACCGCAATCGGTAACACGCATATTGGTCTTGTTAAATTCTCCCCACTTAGAAAAATCGAAAAAATTAACACTGCTCGGCACATAACCTGAAAGATGCGTATAGCCCGTAAGTATTAAAAAGAAAACGTTGAGTATTAAAAATATCCACAACGTCGGTTTGCGCCAATGACCTATGATAATCAATACACCTAAAACGATTTCGACAACAATCATCCCAACCGAAAATGTCAAAACGTGTTCTGAAAGAACAGGAAATATACTCGACAAAGATTTCAGAGCGGTACCATTCAGGGTTTTTTCAAACTCACTAAAATATTGCGACATTTTTATTGCCGTTCCAACGGGGTCAATCGCTTTCACAACGCCGCTAAAAATGAACCACACTCCTACAAAATATTGCAAAAATGTAATTAGCGGATTTTTGCGTTCCTCTCGCGTGATTAAAGTTAGGACAAAAGCAATGGCAGCAAAAGCGCCAATTAAAGTAATGATAGTCATTTTTTATAGCTTTTAGCTATGAGTTATAAGCTATGAGCCTTAAGCACCGCTCGAAAACAGTGCTCAAAGCTCATAGCTTGTAGCTCATAATTTTATTAATGCAAACAGCGCGTAATTTAAAATATCCAAGTAGTTAGCGTTTACGCCTTCGCTGACAAATGTTTTTCCTTTATTATCTTCAATTTGTTTGAGTCGAAAAATTTTCATCAAAATCAAATCTACCAAACTCGAAACGCGCATGTCGCGCCACGCTTCGCCATAATCCGTATTTTTTTGAATCATCAGCGCACGCGCAATGTTGGTTTGTTTTTTATACAACTCAAAAGCAAAATCAGAATCCAGCATTTCGTGTTTTGCATCACCCAATTCTATTTGCGCCAAAGCCATAGCACTGTAATTCACTAAACCAATAAACTCCTCCGCAATACTATCGGAAATTTGTTGCGAACCGCGCTCTTGTATTTCTCTAATACGCTTCGCTTTGATGTACAATTGGTCAGTAATACTTTCGAGGCGCAAAATACGCCAAGCCGTGCCATAATCGCGATTTTTTTTTTCGAACAAAGAAGCACATTGGGCTAAAGCTGCGTCGTATTGATCGAGTGTTTTTTGCATAAAAAAAATTGACGATTGGCGATTAACAATTAAAAGTTTAAGCATTTTTTGTTCGCTTTCTACTTTAAACTGTCAATTGCCAACTTAATGTAGGCAAATTTCATGCAAAAATACATCGCCGAACGTTTTAAGCACAACATTTGATTATAAATAAATTAAGAACCGCATTTCGACATAGACTATTTTTTGGTAATCAAATCTCGAAACGCTTAAGCTCTTATCTTTGCGCAGCTTTAGAAATATTTTTTTGTAAAATTCACTATTCATATTCATCATCATTCATCAGCTATGTTTTTTTTAAGTTTAATTTTTTCGGTGCTATTTGGATCTAAATTACACGTTCCTCAAATAAATAATTCCAATAAAACGCAAAGTAATGTAGATAGCAGTTTTTACGACATAAAAATAAAAATAAAAGATTTTAAATCACCTAAAACGTTGCTGTGTTATTACTACGGCGACCAAACCTTTTTAGTTGATTCCGCTCAAGTTGATACGCTAAATGGTTCCATGCGTTTCACACAAAATAAAAAATTGCCAGAAGGTGTATATTTTATTACAAAACCAGACGGTGTAGTGATGGATTTTATCGTAGCAGGTTGGAAAGATTTTTCTATTTCAACTACAGCAAATGCGGTTTACGATTCCGCCAAAGTTGAAAACAGCAGGGAGAATGAAGTTTTTTTTGATTACATGCGCGCCATTCAACGCACTGCTGTGCAATCATCGAAAATAAGAGAGATTAACGAGCTACTTCGTCGCTCAAAAGATAGACAAGCCGTTGCAGAAAATGAACGTAAATTTGTCGAGCTCTATCAAAATTTAGAAAAAACGCTCAAAAATATTATTCAAGACAATCCAGGTTTGTATATCACAAAACTACTTTCTGCAAATCAACAACCTATAATTCCAGACAATATAAAACCTTACACCGACGATAAAAAGATTAATCCTTTATATCCATATTATGTAGCGCAAAACTATTGGAACAATTTTGATTTCAGCGACGAACGTTTGTTGCGCTCGCCATATTTTATTACCAAACTCAAAGAATATGTTTCGCGCGTGGCGCCACCGAGCCAAGATTCGATTAATGTCTATGTTGATTTGTTGCTCGAAAAAATGAAACGTCAGCCACTCTATTATAAATACACGCTCAAATGGCTTACACAATGGTGCGATGAAGACGGTAGTGGCAAAGCGAATGATGCCTATTTCAGTGAATCGCTTTTCATCCATTTGGTTGATACTTATCACGGATTAAAAACGTCGGGCACCGATACTTTAACGCTGCAACGTTTAAATTACAAAGCAAACGCTTTCAGAACCAACCGTATTGGTGTGGTTGCGCCCAATTTTTCTTTGCCCGATACTTTGGGTGCCATAAAAAGTTTGAGCGATTCGGTACGCAAGAGTTCAACAAGTAAGGGATCTAATATGAATCCCTATTATACGCTTGTCGCTTTTTACAATCCGATTTGTTCCCATTGCCAAGAAAGAATGCCGAAGTTTGCTGAAATTTTAAAAACCGTCAATCCAGAAGTTTTAAAAGTTTATACGATTGATACAGATGGCAACCGCGATAAGTGGCTCGAGTTCATTCACAAATTAGGAATGGATGCAACACACTTGATTGATTCTAAATCAGAATCCGATTTGCAAAAAACGTATGGAAGTTGGAATTTACCCGCGCTCTATTTATTAGATAAAGATAAAAAAATTGTCGCTAAAAATATTACACCCGAGCGTTTAGCCCTAATCGTTAATCAGTTGAATACGATTAAGACATCGAAGGGAATGAAATAATTTTAAGAATCAGCAATCAAAACATTAGTTGATTATACTCAAAACTTAAAATTAAAGACCCTCACTATAATCGGTTTTATAATTTCACTTTTAATTTTAATTTGAGTATTGTCAACATCAATCTTTATGTTTAAAAAATCAATTAGCATTAATTTATTTTTCTTTTTGACAAGTTTCGTTTTTGCCCAAAATACTGTAACGCTCAATTTAAATCAAGGCAGCGACACTATAAGCAAACATATTTACGGGCATTTTGCTGAGCATCTGGGAAGATGTATTTACGGTGGATTTTATGTAGGTGAAGGCAGCAAGATTCCGAACATTAATGGAGTAAGGAAAGATGTAGTAGAAGCCTTAAGGAAATTAAAAATCCCGAATTTGCGCTGGCCCGGCGGTTGTTTTGCCGATACATACCATTGGAAAGATGGCGTGGGCGAAAAAAAATCGCGTCCCTCCATGCTCAATGTGTGGTGGGGAAATACGCGAGAAGACAATAGTTTTGGCACAAATGAATTTTTGAACATGTGCGAATTACTTAACACCGAACCATATTTGAGTGGAAATGTGGGCAGTGGCGCGCCGAGTGAACTTTCGGATTGGGTTAAATATACCACGCACCCAAATGGTAGTAGCCCGATGCCAGATATGCGCGAAAAAAATGGAAGAGCAACACCCTGGAAAGTAAAATTTTGGGGCATTGGAAACGAAGCATGGGGCTGCGGTGGAAATATGACGGCTGAATATTACACGAACATTTATAAACAATTTGCCACTTACATGACCAGCTGGAGTAATAATGAAGGTATCTTCAGAATTGCTTCAGGTGCATCAGACGATGACTACAATTGGACTGAAACACTTATGAAAAATATTCCTAAAAATATGCTGAGTGCTGTTGCGTTGCATCATTACTCAGTGATTGATTGGAATAAAAAAGGTGCTTCCACTGAATTTGACGAAGAAACATATTTCAAAACTATGCAAAAAGCTTTGCTGATGGAAGAATATGTGACAAAACATTCAGCCATTATGGATAAATACGATCCGCAAAAGAAAGTTGCTTTAGTAGTTGATGAATGGGGTGGATGGTATGACGTTGAACCTGGAACGAACGGTGCATTTTTATATCAACAAAACACTATGCGCGATGCAATGATAGCTGGAACAACGCTCAATACTTTTAATAACCATTGCGATCGCGTAAAAATGGCAAATTTAGCGCAAGCCATTAATGTATTGCAATCCGTAATTCT
>JAYVVO010000337.1:0-4290 GCA_043786955.1 Saprospiraceae bacterium | reverse complement strand
CCTATTTATCATTCTATTTGCATCGAGTTGCGGAAAAAATAATGTTGTTGATCCAACAGCGGTGGCTATAACAACCGATTTTGCTTTGCCACCCAATGCACCGATCCCTACAAATAATTTGCAGGATGCACAAAAAATTGCCCTCGGCAAACTCTTATTTTTTGATCCGATTCTCTCTGGCAACAAAGATGTGGCTTGTGCGAGTTGTCACCAACCTAATTTAGCTTATACAGATAATTTGGATATTGCGATTGGGGTAAACGGCGTTGGCTTAGGTACGCTTAGAAATTTTTCCACCAACGGCAGCAGGTTATTTGCAAAACGGAATACGCCAACGATAGTAAATGTAGCATTTAACGGCATCACAACTACGAATGGTTTTTTAGATCCGCTCCTCGCACCGATGTTTTTTGATAGTAGAAAGCAAAGTTTGGAATTACAATCCTTAGAACCTATAAAAGCATTAGAAGAAATGAGGGGAACCCTCTTCACTACAGATAACGCTTTAGATTCTGTTGTTGCGCGATTAAAAAGTATTGCAGAGTATAAAACTTTATTTGAAAGTATTTTTCCTGATGCGATTACAAGTACAAATATTTCTAAAGTCATTGCTGCATTCGAGCGCACTATTATTACCAACAATTCTGCTTACGATAGATTTATCAAGGGCGATGCCAATGCTTTGAACGCAACACAAAAATCTGGTTTTGCAGCCTTCAAACAAATAGGTTGTAACAAATGCCACAACGGACCCATGTTTTCTGATTATCAACTGCACATTCTTTCTGTACCAGATAATGCTAAAATTGCAACCGATGTTGGTAATGGTAGCTACGCTTTCCGAACGCCTACACTTAGAAATTTAAGTTTAACTGCGCCATATATGCACAACGGCGCGTTCAACTCTTTGGATAATGTCATTAAGTTTTATGACAATGTCGGTAAAGGGCAATCGCAAAATCAACACGTAGCAAACAACCAACTCGATGCTAATTTACGCGGGTTGAACGACAATCAACGCGACCAAATTATTGCTTTCTTGCAATCTCTGGACGACACCTCATTCGATAAAACAACTCCTGCCTCAGTGCCGAGTAAATTAAAAGTAGGCGGCAATTAATTTTAAGTAGGCTGCATTATATAATGATCACTTTTATTATTCAGTTTTGTTCGGCATTGAGCCTCACAAAACTGTCGGAACTTATAGTTTTAGGTCGGCTTCGCCTTCCTAAAACCATAATTTCCGAATAACGTGACACAAAAAACTTTTACAATAAATTTTTAATTGTCGTTTATTTAATAACAACTACTTAAGTGGTGTACACTTATAAATACTTTAGAATTTTAAGTGCCACGCGTGCAATCATAATTTCGACTGCTTGGATATTTGAACGCGCCTATAACCAATCAAATTTAATCACCATAATTGTTTTAAAAATAATTCCGTTCGGCGTTTGGCTCGCTCTTGTTTTTGCCGTTTATGCGGTCATCACTTATTTCACACCACATAAAACTAATTCTTTAGCGCATCTTTCACCAAAAGCAATCTCAACTCTTTAGAATCTTCAGGTTTCATTTTTCCAGAAAGAATAAGCCGTAATTCGCGCCGTTGATCGGCTTTTTGATATTGTTTTAGCTCTTCACCCGATAGTGCAATGACAGGAATAGCGGCTTTAGGTTTAAAAGTATCATCTTCGAGCGCTACAAAAGTTAAGTAGGCTTGGTTGCAACGTCTCGGATTTTCGCCTTTCATATTGCTGGCAAAAACTTCCACCCGCACTTCAACAGAGGTATTAAACGCGCGCGTTACACGTGCTTCTAAAGTGACAATATCTCCTTGTTTTATCGGATTGTGAAACGAAACTTGATCTACAGAAACAGTCACAACTTGCGCTTCGCAATGTTTGCCCGCACAAATGGCTGAGACAATATCCATCCACTTGAGCATATTGCCGCCCATCAAATTTCCCATCGGATTCGTGTCGTTCGGCATAACCATTTCGGTCATTATTGTAGCAGACTCATTTACTTTTTTTCCGTTCATAAATTTTTAATTTCCACGGATTAAAATCCGTGGTTACAGCTTGGTCAGTCCTACGGACTTATTAAGTGCCAACCGTTACCTGTTCCTTATTCCCTATTCCTTTTTCCTTTTTCCCTATTACTTAATAAGTACACCGCGTTTTTCTAAAAATGGAATTTTCGTAAAATTAGCCACATCAATACTACCGACAACAAAAACATATTTTTTATCGAAAAGATAATTGTTTTGGGTGTAAGTAATAAGGTATTCGTTCGTAAAATTAAATAATTCCGTAGGAATAAGTTCGATGAGTTGAACTGAATGCGGTTCAATGCGATCAAAAAAATGGCGCAGCGTTGTCGTTTTGCGATCAAACCCTTCCGAATCTGTTCCATATCCTCTCGAAACAATCAACACATTTGTTATCGGTTTATCTTGCAGATTGATAATATAACTATCCCAAAGTTCTTCGGTGGCAATCGCGTTTTCGTCGCGCGGCATGATGCACAAACCGATATTTTCTACTTTTAAAAATTCAATATCCTTTTTCATGGTGCTAAAAAATGGGCTTAAATAATATTTTCTAATGATTTTGATTCAAATTCAAATCCAAAAATGTCGCTAAAATGCTGTAACAATTTTTCCTTTACTTCGCTCATAGAAATTTTTGTACCAATTTCTTTTACCAACGACGTTACGGATTTATCCGCGTCTTCAATGCCACACGGAATTATTGCATCGAAGTAAGAAATATCGGTGCTAATGTTAAAAGCAAAACCATGTAACGTCACCCAACGGCTCAAATGTACGCCGATAGCGCAAATTTTTCTATTCCGAAGTTTCGGATTTTCATTCGTTTCGTCACTAATCCATACACCTGTATAACCTTGAATGCGCGTGCCGACGACGTTATAGTCTGCGCAAGTTCGAATGACGGCTTCTTCCAAACTGCGTACGTATTTATGCACGTCGGTAAAAAAATAATCCAAATCGAAAATAGGATAACCTGTAATTTGACCGATGCCGTGAAAAGTGATATCGCCTCCGCGATTAATTTTAAAAAATGTAGCACCGCGCGCGGCGAGTTGCTCTTCAGTTAAAAGCAAATGATCCATCGAACCACTTTTTCCAAGGGTATAAACAGGAGGATGTTCGCAAAATAGTAAATAATGGTGCGTTGGTAAATTTTCTGATTCTCCAACCGGTTCATCGCGCTTTTTTAATTTGCGATCAATCAATTCTCGTTGGAGTTGGTGTTGCAAATCCCATGCAGTTTTATATTCAATGAGACCTATATCAACGAAAAAGACTTGTGGTTTTTGCATAAAAATTTCACTTTTTTAAACCTCGTAGGTTTTATAAACCTGCGAGGTTTAAACCAATTAAAAAATGTTTCCACCCCAGTACCAATCTTTAAAATCAGGGTTAGAAAAATGACGACCGACGAGCCATTTTTGCTTCAAATCCAATTCATTTGCGCGATAATTTAAAACTTTTAAATCTGGGAGAGATGGTGTCTCTTTAACTTCAATGGCGGTGTGTTCATCTAAAATAAAATCAATTTCCTGTCCCGTTTTCTTCTGATAATAAGAAACGTTACCCATTCTCAAAAGTTGTAGTGCAATCGCATTTTCAAAAGCTTGACCACTACTAACTTGTGCTAAAATTTGCAAAATGCCATTGTCTGAAATATAAACTTTACGCTGTGTAGAAATTTCTTTGTCTTTATTTTTTGTGAATGTTGGTATGCGATGAATAAAATAAGTGTATTCAAAAAGTTCTAAATAATCGTTCAGCTTGTGGCGCGTGATACCCGAAATACTACTCAATTTTGTTAAATCAATGCGACTACCTGTGTGCGATGCTAAAATTTGGCAAAGTTTATAGAGTTCATCGCTCAATTTAAAATCGGAAAGCAATTTTATATCCAATTCGATGTAAGCATTAAGAATATCTTTCAAAAAAGCTGTCTTGTCATCATTCGTTTCTGCAATCGCTACTTCTGGAAATCCACCAAATTGTATAAACGCTTCGTATTCATTTTTAAAATGACGAAAAATATTTTCAGAAAAAGGTTGACGCGCAAATGATTCAAACTGTGCATGTTTGAAGCCTCTGAATAATAAAAACTCATCAAACGCGAGCGGAAACATCTCAAAAATTCTTTTTCTGCCAGCCAAACTTTCTGTAAAATGATTCTTTAGATAGTATGAACTCGAACCTGTGAGTATAAATTTGATGGAATAAGTATCGTACAGATATTTAAT
>JAYVVO010000336.1:0-4297 GCA_043786955.1 Saprospiraceae bacterium | reverse complement strand
TGCAAGTTTTTTCCGTTTTTTGCGACGGCAGTAAAAAAGATCCTTACAAATATGCTAACAGACAAATGGATACGGTTGACGCAGTGGCGAAACGAAATCCAGATAAAATTGTAAAGGTTGCGAACAGCAAAGAATTACTTGCCGTTGTTGGGCAACATAAAATAGCAGCGATGTTTGGTGTTGAAGGCGGACACATGATTGAAAACGATCTCGATAAACTTGATGCACTCTATAAACGCGGTGCGCGCTACATGACACTCACTTGGAACAATTCGACGGATTGGGCGACGAGTGCATTCGATGAACGTTTTAAAAAAGATTTAAAACACAAAGGTTTAACCTATTTCGGAAAAAAAGTTGTGCATAAAATGAATACACTCGGAATGATTGTTGACATCAGTCACGTGGGTGAAACAACTTTTTGGGATGTGATTAAAACGACAAAAAAACCAGTGATTGCTTCGCACAGCAGCGTTTATAAATTCAATCATCACCAACGCAATTTAAAAGATGATCAAATTCGCGCCGTTGCTAAAAACGGTGGCGTGATTCAAGTGAATTTTTATTCTGGTTTTTTAGACAGTAATTTTCAAAAAAGAAAAGATATTTTTTTAGCGAATCATAAAGTGGAGCGCGATTCGATTCTTAAAAGTGGTAAACCCGATTTCATTGCCGACGTTTTTTTGTTTAATAAATACACCGGAGAAACAAATGCACTGCGCGCACCTTTTGAACTTTTGATGGAACATATCGAGTACATCATTAAATTGGTGGGTATAGATTACGTGGGTCTCGGTTCCGATTTTGACGGCATAGAATCGCCACCGCAAAAACTCGACGACGTTACAACCTATCCGCTCATCACTAAAGCACTTCTCGAAAAAGGATATTCCGCCGCTGATATTACTAAAGTTTTAGGCGGTAATTTTTTGCGCGTGCTGAAAGCGAATGAAAAATAAGTATTGTAACAACATTTGAGACTTTTAAATCACACCTTTAAAGCAAGGTTGCAAAAAAATTGATTACCTAAATGCGTGCTACGATTTTAATACTTGTAACAATTCTGGCAAATTCTATAATTGGACAGCCTTTTCATGATAAGATGTTGAGAAAAGTAGTTTCAATTAATAAGATTGGAAAAGAAATAGTTTATTTCAAAAATGACAAAGAGTATGGAAAATTGGAGTATATTTTCAATTACATTAGGCTGATTCGATTGGAAAATAATGTTTGTTATAAAATGGTTACAAGAACATTAATTTAAGGACAAAGTCATCTCGCTTCAAATTTTATTTATGTTTTGACGGACAAAAATAAAATAGTCGGGCGTTATAGAATCGGCATGGTTAGTGAGCTTCCAAAAAAAATTGAAGATAATAATTTAATTTTGTACGATGATTACAAAAAACATTTTTACAAGGTTTATTGCGGCAAAGGACAACCCTTAAAAATAGGAAATAGATCAATTGAATACGATTAAATTATTTAACCAAACTTGTTTATGCTGCACGACTCGTTGCCAACCGAGATAAAAAACCGCAATGGCGCGCAGGCGATAAGTACGAAAAAGCTTATAATGTTTTATATGAAATTAAGTAGGTGAATAAAATTATTCAATTTACTGCATACTTTAAACGAACAGTAAATATCTACACTTAAGAACGTTCTTGTTTATTAATTTGCAGGATTTCAGGATTATGTGTATTTTTGTGAAAAAAAGTGGCAAAAGATTTTTATCACGAACATGTAAAAGAAGCATTAATTAAAGACGGCTGGTGTATCAGCCATGATCCGTATTATTTAAATATTGAAACATCAGCCCCTCTTGAGATTGATTTAGGTGCTGAAAAACTTATAAGTGCCGAGAAAGATTTAGAAAAAATAGTAGTAGAAGTCAAAAGTTTTTTAAACCGATCTCTGACTTATGATTTTCATACAGCTTATGGTCAGTTTAGAATCTACAGGCGCGGAATTTTAAAAACTGACCCAGAACGTGTTTTATATTTAGCTCTCTCAAAGGATGTATTTTCGGAACTTCAACAACGAAATTTTTACATGGAATTAATAAGCGACGAAAGTATTAATTTATTGGTTTTCGATCCGCTCTCAAAAACAATTGAAAAATGGATAAAATAGATTTATATCGTTCAATTATAAAAGAAATTTTTGCTGATTATGCTAAAACGCGCATACCAGCAGGAAACTATGATCCAGGTTATCAGTTAATTTTTGATGAACCTAACGGACATTATCTATTGTATGTTAACACTTGGCGAGAACTAAAACGACTGCATTTTTGTGTTTTCCACATTGACATTATAAACGAAAAACTTTGGGTACAGGAAGATGCAACTGATTTTGATTTAGTTGGCGAACTAGAATTGAAAGGAATACCTAAAACTGATATAGTTTTAGGTTTTCATGCGCCTTACAAGAGACCTTTTACAGACTATGCTATTGCGTAAAAACGTAGGTTCACTAAACCTTAAACCCTATTAGTGAAAAAAAATTCAGCGCAAAGTTTTTTAAAATAATAGCAAAGAGTTTATTTCAATTTCAAAGTATCATTATAATGTACTTCCGTTAAAAACAAACCTTCGGGCGGAACGCTGTAACTTTTTCTAAGTGGAGTTTGATTGTCTAAAGCAGTCGCCACTTCTTCTATATTTATTTGACCTAAACCTGCGTTGACACACGCGCCAACAATCAATCGCACCATGCCGCGCAAAAAACGGTTAGCACTGATGTGATACTCTGCACCGTCTTTCGTAAAAATCCATTGGCTTTCAAAAATAAGGCATTGCATCGTGAGCGCATCGTTATTGGTTTTGCAAAATGGCTCAAACGCGTTGTGCTTTTTTATTAATCCCGCGACCGCTTGCATTTTATCGGTGTCGAGTTTTTCAAACTGTGGCAGATGCCAAACTGTTTCTTTTCTAAACGGATCTTTTTCTGCACTGATGTAATAGATATATTTTCTCAGCTCGGCATCGAATCGCGCATTAGAATTTCGCGGCACTTTAAAATAGCGCCGAACCACAATATCTTTTCCTGTTAATTTATTCAGCCGTTGTACAAAATCTGGACTAATATCTTCCTCGAAATTAAAATGCAAAAAATATTGACTGCTGTGCACGCCCGTATCTGTTCTTCCGCAACCGAGAGTTTCAATCGGTTTACGCAAAATCATAAAAAGGGCATCCTCAATTTTTGCTTGAACGCTCATGGCGTTGGGTTGTTTTTGCCAACCGCAAAACCGTGTTCCATTATAAGCAATCTCTAAAAAATAACGCATTGTAGTTGTTAGTTGTTATGGTGAGTTGTTCTGTTAATCGCGTGGCATAAATATGTCCCTACAAAAACATCACGGGACAACCGTTTGTAGGGGCACATACTTGTGCCCTTCAAGTCGAGCGTTTCAACGAACAATTATCAAGTCTTCCTGTAATACATTAACACTGCACCAAAGAGTGTAATTAGCACCATTAAAACAGTTGCCATGTTGAGGCTGCGGTGAATGTGATTGACGAAAGCTAAAATATTTTCGCGCTGCGCTGGGTAGCGTGGCAAAATTTCTTGTTCCAATTTTTTTCGATTAAAAATATGACTCGCACTAAACTCTACGCGCGCTTTTACTAATAGCCTATAATATTTAAAGGCTTTTACGCGAATGTATAAATTCAGAAACAACATGGCGGCAAATAAACCCCAAATTAAACTGATGAGTATTGGATAAAGCATTGTAAGTAGTGAGTGATGAGCTATGAGTAATGGGCTTTGTGCTTCTCTTCGTTGTTCAAAGCTCATATCTCATAGCTCATGGCTATTAAATTGCTGCAAATTAACGGATAAAATTAAATATAATAGCAGCGACGCAATCATTTTAAACAAGGCAAATTATATTTGCGTCAGATTTAATAGTTTTCTACGCAGTTGTATTTTAATAATTTCTAAAAAACAATAAAATGCCTTATTTATTCACTTCTGAATCTGTATCAGAAGGACATCCAGATAAAGTCGCCGATCAAATCTCGGATGCGCTGATTGATAATTTTTTAGCGTTCGACCCTACCTCGAAAGTAGCTTGCGAAACTTTAGTAACAACAGGTCAAGTTGTTTTAGCGGGTGAAGTAAAAACTAAAACGTATTTAGACGTGCAGAGCATTGCGCGCGACGTTATTCGTAAAATTGGTTACACCAAGTCGGAATATATGTTTGAAGCCAATTCGTGCGGTATATTTTCTGCCATTCACGAACAATCGGCGGACATTAATCAAGGTGTTGAGCGCGTGAATCC